>JAYSSN010000326.1:0-8573 GCA_043720555.1 Rhodobacterales bacterium
CTTGGCAGGAAATTCATCGACGGCGATCCCAGAAATCCCGCGACGAACTGGTTGGCGGGATTGTTGTACAACTCCATCGGGCTGCCGATCTGTTCAATCACGCCATCCCGCAACACGACAATCCGGTCGGCCAGCGTCATCGCCTCGGTCTGGTCATGCGTCACATAGATCATGCTTGCGCCCAGTGACCGGTGCAGGCGCGCGATTTCCACCCGCATCGCCATGCGCAACGCGGCATCGAGGTTGGACAGCGGCTCATCGAACAGAAACAATTCGGGTTTGCGGACAATCGCCCGCCCGATTGCCACCCGCTGCCGCTGCCCGCCCGACAACTCGGATGGCCGCCGCTTCAGATAAGGCTCCAGCGACAACATCCTGGACGCTGTGGCAATCCGTTCGGCAATCACCGACGCAGCCTCGCCCGCCTGGCGCAGACCCAGCGCCATGTTTCCCTCGACATCCAGATGCGGGTAAAGTGCATAGGACTGAAACACCATCGCAATGCCCCGCCTGGCCGGCGGCGTGTCGGTGACATCCTTGCCACCGATCAGAACCCGCCCGGACGACGCTTCCTCCAGCCCCGCAATAGTACGCAGCAGGGTGGATTTGCCGCAGCCCGACGGGCCGACAAACACCACGAACTCCCCTTCCGCCACTTCAAGGCTGATATCGTGCAACACCGGTACGGCGCCGTAGGATTTCGTGATCCGGTCGAGTTGCAAGGCACTCATGTCAGTTCCACCACTTTCCCGGTGCGGATCGATTGATCGGCAGCCATGCAAATGGCCAGTGATTGCACCGCGTCCTCCATATGCCGCGTCAGATCGAGATCGTCCTCAATCGCGCGGCGCACAAACGCCTGTTCGGCATCGCACAATTCCTGATGCCCAGGCTCGCCCGGAAAATCGATGATGCGATCCACACCGTCCGCCGGATGCACCCGGATCACGCCCACGCGGGTGTGGCCATCCACCGAATCCGACCCCGGCGCATCGGCGGATACGATGCTGACGGACCCCTTGGGGCTAATGATATCCTTCACGAAATAGGCAACCTCGCTCATCATCGGGCCCCAGCCCGCCTCGTACCAACCGACCGATCCATCGGCGAACACCACCTGAAACTGGCCGTAGTTGTACATATCTGCGGCGATTTCATCCGACAGGCGCAGCCCCATGCCATGCACACGCACCGGTTTTGCATCGGTGATCTGGCACATGACGTCCACATAATGCACGCCGCAATCGACTATGGGCGATGTGGTCTGCATCAACTGCTTGTGCGTCGCCCACGTCGCCCCATGCGATTGCTGGTTCAGGTTCAGGCGGAACACAAAGGGTCCGCCCATGTCACGCGCTTCCGCGATGAGCCGCACCCAGGACGGATGGTGCCGCAGGATATAGCCCACGACCAGTTTCCGCTTCAGCCGCCGCGCCGTATCAACCACGCGCTGCGCATCGGCGACAGTGGTCGCCAGCGGCTTTTCCACGAACACATGGCAGCCCTGTTCCATCGCGGCACAGGCAAGATCGGCGTGGCTGTCGGAATAGGTGGCGATCACCACCAGATCGGGCCCGGTGGCCAGCCCCTCGGCAAACGTCCGGAACAGCGGACAGGCCTCCATCCCGGACGGCAGTGTTACGGGTGAGCGGTTGACCAGTACCACATCCGACCCCGCCTTGTGATGCGCCAGGGCATGGCTCATGCCCATGTTGCCCAGACCCGCGATCAGCACCCTCATTTCACCGCCCCTGACGTGATCCCGCGGATAAGTTGTCGCGAGAAGATGACGTACAAGACCAGCACCGGCAGAATGGCCAGCGACAGCGCCGACAGCACCGCATTCCAGTCGGTCACGAACTGCCCGATGAACACCTGGCTGCCCAGCGTCAGTGTCTTGGTTGCCTCGCCGGGGGCGAGGATCAGCGGGAACCACAGGTCGTTCCAGATCGGGATCATGTTGAACACCGCCACTGTCGCCATGGCGGGCCGCACCAACGGCACGACGAGGCGGAAGAAGATGGCATACTCGCTCATCCCATCAATGCGGCCCGCATTTTTCAGATCATCCGACACCTGCCGCATGAACTCGGACAGGATGAACACCGCAAGTGGCAAGCCTTGGGCGGTATACACCAGGATCAGCGCCGCCAGCGTGTTGATCAGCCCGGTACTGACCATCAGTTCCAGTATCGCCACCGTGCCTATGCGAATGGGGATCATGATGCCCAGCGCCAGATACAGCCCCATCAGCGCATTGCCCCGGAACTTGTATTCCGACAGCGCGAAGGCCGCCATCGCCCCGAACAGCAGAATAAAGAACAGGCTGCCACAGGTGACGATCATCGAATTCAGGAAATACTGTGTGAAGTCGCCCTGCTTCATCACCGTCTCAAACCCGATCAGGCTGAAGGTTTCGGCATTGGGCAACGCCAAAGGCGCATTGAAAATCGCTTTCCGCGCCTTGAACGCATTGATGATGATGACCACCACGGGAAACAGCGCGATCACCGTATAGGCGATCAGAACCGCATGCGCCGCGAACGCATTCAAGGGGCTGGAACGCGCGGCCATCAGAACTGATACCGCCGCATGCGGGTCTGTATCCCCCACAGGTAAATGCACACGCCGACAAGGATTATCACGAACATCGCCGTCGCAATTGCCGACCCCATATAGTGATCGCCCACCTGCAGTTGAAAGCCAAAGAAGGTCCGGTACAGAAACGTCCCCAGAATATCGGTGGAATAGTCCGGCCCGGCCAGCGCACCCTGCGCCGTGTAGATCAGGTCAAACGCGTTGAAATTACCGACGAAGGTCAGAATGGATATGATCCCGATGCTGGGCAAAATCAGCGGCAGCTTGATCTTCCAGAATGCGGCCCAGCCGGTCAGCCCGTCCATCTCGCCGGCCTCCAGCACCTCGTCGGGAATACTCAGCAGCGCCGCATAGATCAGCATCATGGGAATCCCCACAAACTGCCACACCGATATCAACGCCAGTGTCGTCAGGGCATACTCCTCGCGCCCCAGCCACGGCGCGAACAGAAACTTCAACCCCACCGCATCCAGCATGTTCGGCGCGATGCCCCAGATCGGTGACAGGATCAGCTTCCAGGCGAAGCCCACGATCACGAAACTCAGGATTGTCGGGATGAATATCGCCGACCGGTAAAAGGCCGAAAACCGCAGGCGCGGATGCGACAGGATCGCCGCCAGCGCGATGCCGATCGGGTTCTGCACCAGCATGTGAACGACAAAGAACCAAAAGTTATTGCCCAGCGCGTTCCAGAAGGCATCCGCCCAGCGCGGATCGCCGAACAGGGTGCGAAAATTCTGCATCCCGGCAAAGGCCTCAACCCCCGCAACCTCGGTGTAGAATGCCAGCCACAAGGTCTGGAACAACGGCAGGATCATCACTGCCGTATAGACCAGCACCGCCGGCGCAAGAAAAACAATGACATGGGGTTTGACCCGCATCGCTTGCTGCCTTTCATCTTTGCGGAAATAGTCTCGGGGGGTTCCGGAGGGCAGACAGCCCCCCGGCGCTCTCAAAACACGCTTACTGCTGGGGTGCGTACCAGCTGGCAAGGCCTTCCTGCAGTCGCGCACCGGCAGCCTCGGGCGTCTCTGCCCCCTTGATGACCTGTGCCGAGGCATTCCACGTCTCATTCTCGAGGTTTGGGATGCCGCGTGACAGGATCTGATAGGTGGACCGGATGGTGGACGCACATTCCCCGCGCCAGGACACGAATTCCTGCGCCAGCGGATCCGTCATTTCAACGGCAGTGGAGTTCAGGCTGAAAAAGCCCGGCAAGGCATTGGCATACATCGTCGCGAACTCCGCCGACCCGACCCACTCCAGAAACGCCTTGGCCGCGTCAGGGTTGGCGGTCTTGGCGTTCATCCCGATGCCGATATCGGTATGATCGCTGATAAAGCAGGGATCACCCGCGTTAGCCACCGGTGGCGCGAAAGCCCCCATCTTGAACGTCGCCTGGGTGTTGAAACCTGAAATCTCCCACGACCCGGCGGGATAAATCGCAGCTCTGCCCAGCGTGAACAGGTTCTGGCTGTCGGGGTAGGTCTGCGCCTCGAACCCGTCGCCAAGGTAGTCCTTCCAGCGGGCCAGCGTCGCAAACGGGGCCACCCATTGCGGATCGGTCAGCTTTGTCGTCCCCGCGATCAGTGCCAGACGCCCTTCCTCGCCTTTCCAATAGTTTGGCCCGATGTTGTTGTACCCCATCGTCGCCGCTTCCCACTGGTCATTGGTGCCCATAGCCATCGGAATATAGGTGCCGTCCGCCTTGATCGCGTCGAGCACCGCAAAGAAGTCGGCCTCGGTCGCGGGAGGGGTCAGGCCCAGTGCGGCAAAGGCGTCGGCGTTGTAGATAAAGCCATGGATCACACTTGCCATTGGCACGCAGAACGTCGCCGCTGCGTCATCCGTCTGCCACGCCGATTTGGCGACGGGCGAGAAGTTGGCCATCGCGCCAAGGCCACTCAGATCTGCCAGGTAGCCCGCGTCATACAGCGACAGCGACGCATCAAAGGGGCGGCATGTAATCAGGTCACCCGCTGTGCCCGCCTCCAGCTTGCTGTTCAGCGCGGCGTTGTATTCGGTCGGCGCAGATGGCGAGAACTCCACCTTGATGCCGGGATTTTGTGCCTCGAACGCAGGAATGATCGTGTCCTGCCAGATCGCAAGGTCATCGTTGCGCCAACTCTCAATGGTCAGTGTCACATCTTGCGCCATGGCCCCCGACCCGAGAACCGTCGTCAGCAGCAAAGCAGTCAATCTGGTCTTCATTGTCTTTCTCCCATGGTTGGCAGTCATGCGGCGTTATTCGCCGCGTTTCGTCATCCGCGACAAAGCAAGCCGCAGGTTATCACCCGCATCATTCAACATCACTGTAGCCCTGTCTACATCCAGCCCCAGCGCCACCAGAACCGCGGGTTTCACCTGACCTTTCGCCCGGCTCAGCGCCACTCGCGCCGCCGCTTGCGGCACCCCCGAAATTGCGGCCACCATCCCGGCGGCGCGGTCGCGCAGCTTGGCATTGTCGGCTACTACGCCCACCATCATGCCGTCGTGCACTTGGCCCAGCATAACTCCGGCGAGCGTTGATATCATGTTCAGCGCCGCCTTCTGCGCTGTTCCCGCGCCCATCCGGGTGGACCCGGCGATTACCTCTGGCGGTGTCAGCAGGGCAATCGCCACATCGGCATGGGCAAAGATCGCGGCGCCGTCGTTGTTCGCAATCGCAATCACCTGCGCGCCACGCGCCCGTGCCGCTTCCGCCAACGCAACGGCAAACGGCGTGCGCCCCGAAGCGGTGACCGCAATCACTACGTCGCCCGCGACAATCCCGGCTGCGGCCTGCGTGCCCGCAGCCGCGTCATCCTCGGTATCACCCGGCATCCGCGCATCGACCGGCAAGCCGCCCGCCATCAGCAGCCGGATGCGCGCCGGATCAATACCATAGGTCCCGTGCAACTCCATCCCGTCGGCATTGGCCATCAGTGCCGATGACCCTGCCCCTGCATAAATCAGCCGCCCGCCACCGCGCAGCACACCCGCCACCAGCCGCGCCGCTGCCTCGATCACCGGGATCGCAGGTTCCACCGCGGCAAGTGCTGCACGTTGCTGCGTCAGGATATGGCCCAGAATGGTCGCAGCAGGCAGGGCATCAATGCCCCGCGCCGCTGGATGCTGATGTTCTGTATGTGGCAACGTCATCCGAATCTCCCCGCACCCACTAGATACCATTTAAATACCTTTTGTCCACACCTCCGACGCAAATCGGCCTATTTTGGCATAATTGGCTTTATTTCCGGCAAAAGGCATTGTAAAGGTATTGAATGTCATCAAACAAAACATGGCGGATCGGGGTTGATGGAGGCGGCACGTCGTGCCGCGCCGCGCTCGTTGGCGCCGGACAACGGTTCACCGCGACGGGCGGTTCGGCCAATGTCTCGTCTGATTTCGAACGTGCGATCGGCGTGATGCAAGCCCTGCTTGCCGATCTGGCGGCGCAGGCGGGACGCGATACCCTGCGCGATCTGCCCGGCCATTTCGGTCTGGCGGGGGTCATGACGCCCGATATGGGTACCGCCGTCGCGCAGGCGCTTCATCTGCCCCGCGTCACCGTGGGCGACGATCACGCTACCACGACGGTGGGCGCACTTGGTGATGCAGATGGCGCGGTGGCGGCAATCGGCACCGGGTCGTTCCTTGGCCGACAAGCGGGCAGTGTCACGACCGCCATTGGCGGCTGGGGCTTTCACATCGGCGATCAGGCGTCAGGGGCATGGCTGGGTCGGCGGGTGCTGGAGCAGGTTTTGCTGGTACAAGACGGCCTCGCCCCCGCGAGCCCGCTTATCACCACCATCGCCGCATCCGATTTCGGCCCCGGCGGCATCGTCGCATTTTCGTTCCGCGCCAGCCCCGGCGACTACGCCCGCTTTGCGCCGCAGATCGTGGGCGCCGCTGACACCGACCCTTTCGCGGCCAGCCTGATGCACGCGGGGGCTGCCTATATCCGCGCGGGCATCAGCGCACTGGGTTGGATCACAGGCGATCCGCTTTGCCTGACGGGTGGCCTCGGGCCCGCCTATGGCCGCTGGCTCGATATTCCCACAACTGCCCCCAAGGGCAGCGCACTTGACGGCGCCCTGATCCTCGCGGGGCGGACATGAGCATCGCCGACTACCTGCGCCCCGAACGCTGGCTGAACCCGGCCGCAGGACCGCTTTATGTCCAGTTGCGCAAGCGGATCGAGGCCGCGATTGACACCGGGCTTCTGCCCGCCGAATCCGCCCTGCCACCCGAGCGTGAGATTGCATCGGTAACCGAGCTGTCCCGCGTCACGGTGCGCAAGGCAATGTCCGACCTTGCCGAGCAGGGTATCGTCGTGCAGCGTCAGGGGTCCGGTTCCTTTGTTGCGCCACGCAAGGCGCGCGTTGAACAATTGCTGTCACAACTCACCTCGTTCACCGAAGATATGGCCGGGCGGGGCCTGCAATCGGAATCGCACTGGCTGGAGCGCGGCCTGTTCCTGCCAACGGCGGATGAAGTGGCGATCCTTGGACTTGCCCCCGGCGATCAGGTCGCGCGTCTTGCCCGTCTGCGGATGGCCGATGGGCGGCCCATGGCAATTGAACGCGCCTCGCTGTCACCCGAAGTGCTGCCCAACCCGCTGGCCGTGACACGTTCGCTTTACCAGGTGCTGGGCGCGGCGGGCCTGCGCCCGGTGCGCGCGGTGCAAAAGATATCCGCCATCAACCTTGGCCCCGCCGATGCCGATCTGCTGGGCCTGCCGGTGCAGGCCGCGGGTCTGCGGATCGAACGCATCTCGTATCTTGCCACAGGCCGCGTTGCCGAATGCACCCGGTCAATTTACCGCGGCGATGCCTATGATTTCGTCGCCGAACTGCGCCCGCCACTGGCGCAAGGAGCCGCCCCATGACCAGCCAGATGGCAACCGAAGTACGCGAAATTCCACAGGCCGTCGCACGCCTGCTGGATCAGGGCACTGCCGCGGTCCGCGCCGCAGCAGACGCCGCCCGCGCGCGGGCGCCCGCGTTGATCGCCACGGTGGCGCGCGGATCGTCCGACCATGCCTGCACCTATCTGAAATACGCCGCCGAACTGACACTTGGCTTGCCGGTCGCCTCGATCGGCCCCTCGGTGGCGTCGGTCTATGGGGCAAAGCTGCGGATGGCGGGGGGGCTGTGCCTGACCGTGTCGCAATCAGGCCAAAGCCCCGACATTGTGGAAATGGCCCGGTCGGCTGGCAAAGGCGGTGCGCTGACGGTTGCGGTGACTAACCACCCGGAGTCACCGCTTGGGCAGACCGCCCAGCATTGCCTCGCCCTGCATGCTGGGCCCGAACGCAGCGTGGCGGCCACCAAGACCTTCGTGAATTCGGCTGTGGCCGGGCTGTGGCTGATCGCCGAATGGGCACAGGACCAGGCGTTGCTGGCGGCCATCCACGCTCTGCCCGCCCATCTTGACCGCGCCATCCAACAGGATTGGGGCACCCTGTGCGATGCCGTGGCCGACGTCGACTCGCTCTACGTGCTGGGGCGCGGCCCGGCTTATGCAATGGCCAACGAAGCCGCGCTGAAGTTCAAGGAGGTCGCCCGCATCCACGCCGAAAGCTATTCCTCGGCCGAGGTGCTGCATGGCCCCGTGTCCATCGTGGGGGCAGGCTTTCCGGTGCTGGCGCTGGCGGTCGGCGATGCCGCGGAGTCGGGACTGGTTGCGGTGGCCGACCAGATCGCGGGCAAGGGCGCGAATGTCTTTGTCACATCGGACACTGCCAGTGCTGCAACGCGCCTGCCGCATGTGCGCACAGGCCATCCGCTGACCGACCCGCTGGCACTGATCGTCAGCTTTTATACCATCGTCGAACAGGTGGCGCGGGTCCGGGGGATTGACCCCGACCATCCGCGCCACCTGCACAAAGTGACGCAGACGGTTTAGGATGCAGGGCTTCCGCGCGGACCAGATCTTTGACGGCACCACCCTGCGGCGCGGGGTGCTGCTGGTGGACGGCGGGCAGGTGGCTG
>JAYSSN010000327.1:0-3310 GCA_043720555.1 Rhodobacterales bacterium
TCGCTGGACTTCACCCCGTGTATCGGTCTCTGCGATCAGGCCCCCGCGGCGATGATCAATGATGTGGTGGCGACGAATCTGACGGCTGAACGTGCCACCACAATCGCTCGCGCCTTGAAACATGGCCTGTCTGCTGCGCAAGTGCTGGTTGCGGACCATGACCGGCTGTCGCCCTATCAGCGGGTCAGGGCTTTGGTTGAAAACAACATCCGCCAGCCGGGCGAGGTGTTGCTGGGGCCGGTGCCCGAAGATGCCGGATTGCACGCAGCCGCCGCCATGGCCCCATCGGCCATCATCGATGCGGTCGAGGCCAGCGGGTTGCGTGGCTGTGGTGGGGCGGGGTTCACCACCGGGCGCAAATGGCGCTTTGCCGCCAACGCGCCGTCGGACCGCCGTTTTGTCATCTGCAATGCCGACGAGGGCGAGCCGGGCACGTTCAAGGATCGGGTAATCCTGACCGAACGCGCCGATTTGGTGTTCGAGGGCATGACGATTGCCGCCCGCGCCGTGGGCGCGCGCGAAGGCATTCTCTACCTGCGTGGCGAATACGTTTATCTGCGCGAACATCTGGAGGCCGTGCTGGATGCCCGCCGCGCCCGGGGCGTGCTGGGCGCCGATTTCGACATTCGTATCCAGATGGGGGCCGGCGCTTATATCTGCGGCGAAGAGGGCGCATTGATCAGTTCCTGCGAAGGTCTGCCGGGAGAGCCGAAAACCCGTCCGCCCTTCCCGGTGACGCGCGGCTATCTGGGGCATCCGACGGTCGTCAACAACGTCGAGACCTTCGCCCATGTCGCCCGCATCCTTGACCGGGGAGCCGCGTGGTTCCACGCAATCGGAACCGAAAAGAGCCACGGGACCAAGTTGTTCTCGGTCTCGGGCGATTGCACCCGCCCCGGCGTCTATGAACTGCCCTATGGCCTGACCTTGCGGGAGTTGCTGGCGCTTGCCGGGGCCGAAGACGCGGCGGCGGTGCAGGTGGGCGGGCCAAGCGGCACAATGGTTGGTCGTGACAGCCTGGATCGGCGGCTGACCTTTGACGATCTGGCCACCGGGGGCGCGGTAATCGTCTTCTCGGCGCGGCGCAACATTCTGGAGATCGTCGACTACTACATGTCGTTCTTCGTCCACGAAAGCTGCGGCTATTGCACGCCCTGCCGGGTCGGCAACGTGTTCCTCAAGAAGGCGATCGAGAAATTCCGCAACGGACAGGCCAATGATGACGACATCGCCTATCTGAAGGATTTGTCCGCCACGATCATCGAGACCAGCCGCTGCGGCCTTGGTATGACCTCGCCCAACCCCGTGCTGTCGAGCCTGAAAAATTTTCCTCTGGTCTATTCTGCGCTGACCAAACCCAGCAAGGACGGCATCAAGGCCACCTTTGACATCCAATCCGCCATCAGTGGCGCGCGCGACATTGCCAAGCGGCGCTCTTACATCTTCGACAGGGATTTCAGCAAATGAACGGGCCTTTCCAGTTCCGTATCGACGGCGTCGAGGTTGCTGCCACACCGGGCCAGACCATCATGGAGGCCGCTGACGCCGCCGGTATCTACATCCCGCGTCTTTGCGACGTGGAGGGGCTGCGCCATCAGGGTGGCTGCCGGGTCTGCACCGTCAAGGCCGCTGGGCGCAGCGTTTCGGCCTGCACCCAGCCCGCCGAGCCGGGGCTTGATGTCGAAAACGACACCGAGGCGCGCAACCGGGTGCGCCGCGATCTGGTCGAGATGCTGTTCCACGAGGGCAACCACCTGTGCCCGATCTGCGAGAAGAGCGGCAATTGCGAGTTGCAGGCGATGGCGTACCGGCTGGACATGACCGCCGCAACCCGGTTTCCCTATCTGGAACCCTGCCGCGACCTCGATGCCTCGCACCCCGATATCGCGCTGGACACCAATCGCTGCATTTCCTGCGGGCGCTGCATCCGGGCGTCGCAGGAGGTCGATGCCAAGGGAGTGTTCGGCTATGTCGGGCGCGGCATCCATCGCCGGGTTGCGGTGAACGGGGCCGATCTGGCCCATACCGATGCCGCTCTTGCCGATCATGCCATGTCGGTCTGCCCGGTCGGCTGCATCATCCGCAAAGGCGAAGGGTTTGCCACGCCCATCGGCGCGCGGCATTTCGACCACGGCCTGATCGGGCACGAGATCGAGGACCGCGCCAGAAAGGACGGGCGCAAATGACCGAACCCCGCAAGGTGCGTGTCGCCACCGTCTCGCTGGCCGGATGTTTTGGCTGCCACATGGCCATCCTCGACATCGACGAGCGACTGATCGCGCTGATGGAGCGGGTCGAGTTCGACCGCTCGCCCCTGACCGACATCAAGACCTTCACCAAGCGCTGCGACATCGGCATCATCGAGGGCGGCTGCTGCAACGAGGAAAACGTCCATACGCTGATCGACTTCCGCAAGAACTGCGATGTGCTGATCGCGTTAGGCCAGTGCGCGATCATGGGCGGCCTTCCGGCCATGCGCAACGCCATCATGCATTCGGCGGACCCCCTGCGCGAATGCCTAGAAGAAGCATATCTGACAGGGCCTTACCTGCGCAACACCACGCGGCTGATCCCCAACGATCCGGTGCTGCCGCTGATCCTCGACAAGGTCTATCCGTGTTCGGAGATCGTGGACATCGACTATCAGATCCCCGGTTGCGCCCCATCGGGTGACATCATCTTTTCCACTCTTGTCGCCCTTCTGGACGGCAAGTTCACAGGGTTCGCGCGCGAAACCCTGCGGTTCGACTAAGAGAGGCAGCGATATGGCTGAGACCAGACTGATCGAAATCTCGCCCGTCACCCGCGTCGAAGGGCATGGCAAAGTGACGATCCACCTTGACGAGATGAACAACGTCGACGAAGCGCGCCTGCATATCGTGGAGTTTCGCGGCTTCGAGCGCTTCATCCGGGGCCGCTTGCTGTGGGAAGTGCCGGTCATCGTGCAGCGGCTGTGCGGCATTTGTCCGGTCAGTCACCATCTGGCGGCCGCCAAGGCGATGGATCAGATCGTCGGCGTCGATACCTTGCCCCCCACCGCCGAGAAGATGCGCCGCCTGATGCATTACGGGCAGGTGATGCAAAGCCATGTCCTGCATTTCTTTCACCTCTCCGCCCCCGACCTGCTGTTCGGCTTTGGCGCTCCTGCCGAGAAGCGTAACATCTTTGAGGTCATCCGCGAGAACCCCGAACTTGGCCTGCGCGCCGTCCTGATGCGCAAGTTCGGGCAAGAGATCATCGAGGCGACGGCCGGCAAAAAGATCCACGGCACCGGAGCGATTCCCGGCGGCATCAACCGCAACCTTGATAT
>JAYSSN010000328.1:0-3306 GCA_043720555.1 Rhodobacterales bacterium
GCGCGTGATCCGGATACACCACCGCTGGCCCCTGCCCCCGCATGCATCGCATCAACGTTTTCCTCGACCGCCTCAAGAACCTGGCTCACGCGGATCGCATCAGCGCTGCGGGCAAGGCGGTACCCACCACCCGGTCCGCGCACGGCCTCGACCAGCCCCGCACGGCGCAGCTTGACGAAAAGCTGCTCAAGATACGGCAGGCTGATGTCCTGCCGCCTGGAAATCGCGGCGAGCGAGACCATTTCATCGCCTTGTGCCAGCGCAAGATCGGCGAGCGCCACCATCGCGTACCGGCCTTTGGTCGATAGCTTCATCTGATTGTCCCAAAAACATTGACGATTGCGGTTGGGCCGCTTAACTCAACCCCACCCCTCATGTGGGCGCGTGCGCCCTTTAGAATGGTTCTAGATTGACCGAGCGAAACTGTCAAGAAATCGCTCCCGACATAGGCAGGATCTAAATGCCCGAAGTGATTTTTGCCGGCCCCGACGGGCGGCTCGAAGGCCGTTACCATCCGCAAAAGGAACGTGACGCGCCCATTGCAATCGTGCTGCATCCGCACCCGCAATACGGCGGCACGATGAACAACAAGGTTGTCTACAACCTGCACTACGCGTTTTACAACCTCGGCTTCACCGTGCTGCGGTTCAATTTTCGCGGCGTGGGTCGCAGTCAGGGCGAATACGATCAGGGCATCGGCGAGCTGTCCGATGCCGCCTCTGCGCTCGACTACCTGCAATCGATGAACCAGAACGCCAAACACTGCTGGGTCGCAGGGTTCAGCTTCGGGGCCTGGATCGGGATGCAGCTTTTGATGCGCCGCCCGGAAATCACCGGATTCATTTCCGTGGCCCCGCCCGCCAACACCTATGATTTCAGCTTCCTCGCCCCGTGCCCGGCGTCCGGGCTGATCATCAACGGCACAGCGGACAAGGTGGCCAACCCCAAGGACACCGTGACGCTGGTCAACAAGCTGCACGAACAGAAGGGCATCACGATCACCCACCAGCTGATTGAAGGTGCCGATCACTTCTTCAAAGACGAAGAGTCTCATATGAACCCGATGATTACCAACGTCAGCACCTACGTCAAACGCCGCCTGGGCGAGGTCAGCCGCTGATGGGTGTTGTTGAAGACATGGGCGATCAGCTTGCCCGCGACGTCATTGCCGCCATGGCAGAGCTGGGCGATGAACGCCTGCCCGACAAGGTCGCCAAAGTGCTGCTGGATGCGTCCCCGACGATGCAGGAGGCGTTTCTGACCGCTTATCGCGTTCGTGTGGCCGAAAAACGTGGCCGCGCATTTCTGGAAAAAATGCTGCAAGCCAAACGCGACGGCAAAGACGCCCCGAAAGTCCACATGGAAAGCGGCGGGCATTGACCGCAAGACTGGATCAGCAGTTCGCCTTCCTGAACGAGGCGGACAAGCTGAAGCAGGTTCTGCGTGCCACCTCGCTGTGCGATGGCTCCCGGCGGGAAAACACCGGTGAACACAGCTGGCACCTGGCACTTTACGCCATGGTGCTGGCTGATCATGCCATGCCGGGGGTGAACATCGACCGCGTGATCCGGATGCTGATCCTGCACGATCTGGTGGAAATCGACGTCGGCGATGTGCCGATCCATTCCGCCAACGGCCAGGCCCACGCCAGCGCCGCAACACTGGCCGCCGAGGCCCGCGCCGCCGACCGCATCTTCGGCCTGTTGCCCCCCGACACCGGCCCGGATTTCCGCGCACTTTGGGAAGAGTTCGAGGCCGCGGTGACCCCCGACGCCGTCTTCGCCAAAAGCCTTGACCGCGTGCAACCCGTGATGGCCAACCTGCAATCGGGTGGCGGGACATGGGTGGAATACAACGTGACCGCTGAACAACTGGACACGCGCGTGGGCGTCAAGATCGCGCGCGGTGCGCCGCGTCTGTGGGACTGGATACGACAGCACGCCGCCGCATTCTTCGCATCATAGTGCTGCGTCCGGCGGTATACCACCGCATACCATCTTCCCCGCCCTACCCTTTTCCGCTATGACGCGCTCAACCGAATCCCAACACCGGAGCCTCCGATGACCAAGATCAAAGTCGCCAACCCCGTTGTCGAACTTGACGGCGATGAAATGACCCGGATCATCTGGGACTTCATCAAGAAAAAGCTGATCCTGCCCTATCTCGACCTCGATCTGAAATACTACGATCTGGGGATCGAAGAACGCGACCGCACCAATGACCAGATCACGATCGACGCAGCCCATGCCATCAAACAGCACGGCGTCGGCGTCAAATGCGCAACCATCACCCCGGACGAGGCGCGGGTGGCCGAATTCAACCTGAAAAAGATGTGGAAGTCGCCCAACGGCACCATCCGCAACATCCTCGGCGGTGTGATTTTCCGCCAGCCGATCATCTGCAAGAACGTGCCACGCCTTGTTCCCGGCTGGACCCAACCCATTGTCGTCGGCCGTCATGCCTTTGGCGACCAGTACCGCGCCACCGACTTCCGCTTTCCCGGCAAGGGCAAGCTGACGATGAAATTCGTGGGCGACGACGGCACCGTCATCGAACACGAGGTGTACGATGCGCCCTCGGCCGGCGTTGCGATGGGGATGTACAACAACGACGAGTCGATCTTTGAATTCGCCCGCGCGTCGCTGAACTACGGGCTCAACCTCGGCTGGCCGGTGTACCTGTCCACCAAGAACACGATCCTGAAGGCCTATGACGGCCGATTCAAGGACATCTTCGCCGAGGTCTATGCCGCCGAATTCGAGGCCGCCTACAAAGCCAAGGGCATCACTTACGAACACCGCCTGATCGACGACATGGTGGCGTCGGCGATGAAATGGTCCGGCGGTTATGTCTGGGCCTGCAAGAATTATGACGGCGATGTGCAGTCCGACCTGGTGGCCCAGGGCTTTGGTTCGCTCGGCATGATGACGAGTGTCCTGATGACCCCCGATGGCAAGATCGTCGAGGCCGAGGCCGCCCACGGCACCGTGACCCGCCACTTCCGCGAACACCAGAAGGGCAAGGCCACCAGCACCAACTCGGTTGCGTCGATCTATGCCTGGACCGGCGGGCTGAAGCACCGCGCGAAACTGGATGACAACGCCCAACTGATGCGCTTTGCCACCACGCTGGAAAAGGTCACGGTCGATTGCGTCGAAGACGGTCACATGACCAAGGATCTGGCCCTGCTGGTGGGCCCCGATCAACAATGGCTGACGACCATGGGCTATCTGGAAAAGGTCGATGAATATCTGAACAAGGCGCTTGCCGGATAACACCATTTTTCGGGCATTCTCCAAGGGCTGG
>JAYSSN010000329.1:0-3298 GCA_043720555.1 Rhodobacterales bacterium
GGGGCCGGCCACAGTGTGACGGACCTGCGTTGATGCGCCGTCCAGGGCTGCGAAACGCACTTCCGGCGATTGGGCGGTTCGCCTATGGTACGCGAAAAAGGCGGGTTCGGGCATGTCGGGTTTCAACATTCTTGCCGTCGTCCAGGGGGGGCGGCTGTCGTATGAAGCGGTCTTGCTGGCGGCATCATTGCGGGCCAATGCGCCGGATTTTGCGGGCAAGCTGTTGCTGGCTGAACCGCAGCCGGGGCCGCTGTGGCGGGAGGATCCGCGCCTTGCGGACACCGCTGTGCGCGGACTGCTGACCGATCTGGGGGCGACGTTCCTGCCGTTTGACAACCAGGTGTTCGGGCAGAATTATGCCTATGGCAACAAGATCGAAGCACTGGCCGCGCTGCCCGATGAGCCGTTTCTATTTCTGGATACCGACACGCTGGTCACCGGCAACATTGGTGCTGTGCCGTTTGATTTTGCCCGACCCAGTGCCTCGATGCGGCGCGAGGGGACGTGGCCGGTGATCGAGTTGTACGGGCCGGGATACGATGCGATCTGGGGCGCGCTTTATGCCAGGTTCGGGCTGGATTTCGCAGCGAGTTTGGATCTGCGCCAGCCCGAGGACTACTGGCAGCGGTATCTGTATTTCAACGCGGGCTGGTTCTTTCATGCCAGTCCCACGGCATTCGGGGAAAGATTCCTGCGCTTTGCCAAAGAAATCCGCGATGCGCGACCCGCCGAGCTGGTGGTGCAGGAGTTGAACCCGTGGCTGGATCAGGTGGCGCTGCCGCTGGTGATCCATGCCTTTGGCGGCGGGCGACCGGGGCCGGAGCTGGCGGGCCTCGATGGCGATGTGACGTGCCACTGGCGGGCGTTGCCCCTGCTGTATGCGCGCGAAAACGACCGTGTGGTGGAGGTGCTGGAGGCGGTGGCCGCACCGAATGCGGTCAAGAAGCTGCTGAAGGGCTATGAGCCATTCAAAAAGCTGATCTATCAGGGCAAAGGGGCGGCGATCCGGGCGATGTTTGATCGCGCCGATCTGCCCCGGCGCGAACAGATGATCCGCAACAGGATCAAGGCCGAGGGGCTGTGGTTTCGTTAGGCGCGTGCCGTGGCGGTGCGTCCCGCCCCGGCAGCGGGCGTGTGGGATGCGGAGTCTGCTGCGGCGCGTATATTTATGGCACAGATGCAACGGTCAGCGGGAGAGGACAGGCCAGAGCGACGCCACGAGGAGGACGGCCATCGTCCGGTTGAATATCGTCAGGCGCCCGGGGCTGGTCAGGATGCGGCGCAGTTGCTGGCCTGCAAGGGTCCAGACACTGACCGACGGCAGGTTGATGGCGGCGAAGGTGGCCGCGATGATGGTAACACTCACCGGCGTGGGGTTGGTGGCATACGCCGTGACCGCACCCAGTGACATCGTCCAGGCCTTGGGGTTGACCCATTGGAACAGGGCCGCCCCGACGAAGGTCATCGGCTGACCGGTTCGGGTGCCTTCACCGGGGGCGGCGGCATGGGCGAGTTTCCAGGCGAGCCAGAGCAGATAGGCGACGCTGACCCACTTCAGTGCAACAAGGATGCGGGGTTCCTGATGCACGATGCCGACAAGGCCAAGGCCGACGATCAGCGTCATCGCCATGTGACCCAGTGATATGCCGAACATATGCGGGATGGTGCGGCGAAAGCCGAAATTGGCGCCAGAGGCCATCAGCATCATGTTGTTCGGCCCCGGCGTGACCGACGTGACGAAGGCGAAACCGATCAGGGCGAGGAGTTGGTCATTGGTCATGGCGCAATTTTGGCGGATGGTCTGTGGCATTAGGTTGCAATGTGCCACATAATCTGGCTAATTTCACAATAAATGACGAAGATAGACACCACAAACGCCCGGATATTGCGTGAGCTGACCCGTGATGGGCGGATCAGCAATCTTGACCTGGCCGCACGGGTGGGCCTGTCGCCGAGTGCCTGTCTGCGCCGCGTGCAGGAACTGGAGCGCACGGGCGTCATCAAAGGCTATCGCGCGGTGCTGGACCCGGCGATGATGGGTGTCGGTTTCACCGCTTACATGACGGTCGGATTGTCGCAGCATACCAAAGCTGCACAAGAGGCGTTCGAGCGGGCCGTGGCCCGGGCGCCGGAAGTGCGCGAGGTACATAACATCACGGGCACGGTGGAATATCTGCTGCGGGTGGAGGCGGCGGATCTTGCGGCCTACAAGCATTTTCATACCGAGGTTCTGGGGGTGATCCCGCAGGTCAGTGCGATCACAACCTATGTGGTGATGGACAGCCCGAAGGATGAGCGGGCCTGACGCGGCGGTCGCATCACCGGGCAAAAACGCCCTCCATGTCGGGAAAGCCCTTGATCTCGATCGGGTTGCCGGAGGGATCGCGGAAGAACATTGTCCATTGCTCACCCGGTTCGTGCTGAAAGCGGACGGAGGGGTTCAGGACGAAATCGGTGCCTGCCGCCGCAAGCCGGGCCGCGAGCGCCTGCCAGTCGGCAAGGGGCAGTACGAGGCCGAAGTGCGGCATTGGCACCTGCGCGTCACCCACCGTGCCGGTGGTGGCATTGGGAAAAGGCGTGCCCAGATGCAGGCTGAGCTGATGGCCGAAGAAATCGAAATCGACCCACTCGGGCGCGCTGCGGCCTTCGGGGCAGCCGAGCAGGCCGCCGTAGAAGCGTCGCGCCGCGGCAATGTCGTCGACCGGGAAGGCGAGGTGGAAGAGGGCGCGGGGGGCGGGTGAGGTCATGGACAGGTTCCGGGCGTTTGGCGTCACCCGAATGTTAGCCAGTCCTCAGGCAACGTGGCGCGCGGCAGCCGCTGCAAGAATGACGCGCTTCGACGATGATGCCCGCCTGCGCGCCCGGCGCGACCCTGGAGACATACCTTGACCCGCCTACAACAACGCCTGCGCGGACTGGCGAGTACCGAGCTGCAAGGCATCCGCCGCGGCATCGAAAAGGAGAGCCTGCGCACGCAGGCCGGCGGCAAACTGGCGCTGACGCCGCACCCGGCCGCGCTCGGATCGGCGCTGACCCACCCGAACATCACCACCGACTTCAGCGAATCGCAGCTCGAGCTGGTGACCGGCGTGCACGCCGACGTGGCCGCCTGCCTGGAGGAATTGACGCAACTGCACCAGTTCGTCTATCGCGAAATCGGCGCCGAGCGGCTTTGGGTGGCGAGCATGCCGTGCGCGCTGCCGGCCGACGTTCGATGCGCCGTAGCGGCCCAGCGGAATCGTCTCATCAGTGGGCAGGCCGCAAGGCATGCTCGACACCCACAGCATCTCGTCGCCCA
>JAYSSN010000330.1:0-3290 GCA_043720555.1 Rhodobacterales bacterium
GCCGAACGCGATGGCGACACGCTCTACAACGCCGCCGTTGCGATTGGTGCGGATGGCCAAACCCTTGCCCATTACCGCAAGATCCAGCTTTACGGGCCCCGCGAAACGGCAATCTATGCGCCGGGCGATGACTATGCGATCTTCCGCCTTGCCGGCACAACCGTCGCGATCCTGATCTGCTATGACATCGAATTCGCCCCGCATGTCGCGGCTCTGGCTGCGCGGGGGACCACCCTGCTGCTGGTGCCCACTGCCAACATGGCCCCCTTCACCCATGTCGTGCGCGCCACAGTTCCCGCCATGGCCGCAAACTACGGCGTGACCATTGCCTATGCCAACTACTGCGGGTCCGAAGGAAATCTCGCCTACGTCGGTGGCAGCCTGATTGCCGGGCCACATGGCGAGGTGCTGGCCCAGGCGGGCGATCATCCTGCGCTGCTGATCGTTGATGTGCCCCCTGCCGATCCTGCGCGCCTGTCCACCCAAAGCACCGATTTCCGCAAGGTCTGAGCCATGCCCACGGATGCCCGCGACAGCCGTTTCGACATCCTGTTCGACCCCGTGCAGATCGGGCCGAAGACGGCGAGGAACCGCTTTTATCAGGTGCCCCATTGCAATGGCGGCGGCTACCGCGACCCCTCGGCGGTGGCCGGGATGCGCCGCACGAAGGCCGAAGGTGGCTGGGGTGTGATCTTTACCGAGCAGACCGAAATTCACCATTCGTCCGAGATCACGCCGTTCATCGAACAGCGCCTGTGGGATGACCGCGATATCCCGGCACTCGCCAACATGGCCGAAGCGATGAAATCCCATGGGGCGCTTGCGGGTATCCAGTTGGCCTATTCCGGGGTCAACGGGCCGAACCACTACAGCCGCGAGGTGCCGCTTGCCGTCTCGGGTGGCCCGATCCTGACCTTCACGCCCGATCCGGTGCAGGCCCGCATGATGGACCGCGCCGATATCCGCGACCTGCGCCGCTGGTTCCGCAATGCGGCGCGTCGCAGCCGGCAGGCCGGGTTTGACCTGATCTGCCTGTACGGCGCGCATGGTTTTGGCATCCTGCAACATTTCCTCAGCCGGGCCTACAACCATCGCACCGACGAATATGGCGGCAGCCTTGAGAACCGCGCCCGGTTCATCCGCGAGATCGTGCAGGACGCGCGGGACGTCACGAAGGGCGAGCTTGCCATCACCCTGCGCCTGTCGCTGCACGAGGCGGGTGCCATGGGGTTCTCCAACGCCGAACTGCGCGATTTCATCGAAATGCACGGCGATCTGCCGGATCTGTGGGACCTTGCGCATGGTACGTGGGAGCAGTGTTCAGGCACTTCGCGCTTCACCGCCGAAGGCCATCAGGAAGACCTCGTGCGGGGTATCAAGGCGCTGACGTCAAAGCCGGTGGTCGGCGTCGGGCGCTTTACGTCCGCCGATGCGATGGTGCGGCAGGTGACATCGGGCATCCTCGACTTCATCGGGGCGGCACGGCCAAGCATCGCCGACCCGTTCCTGCCCAGGAAGATCGCCGAAGGCCGCTTTGACGACATCCGCGAATGCATCGGCTGCAATATCTGTGTGGCTGGCGACATGACCGGCGGCATCAGCCGCTGCACCCAGAACACCGCGTTCATGGAGGAATGGCGCAAGGGCTGGCACCCGGAGCGCAGCAAGCCCAAGGGCGCGTCCGATACGGTGCTGATCGTGGGCGCCGGGCCTGCCGGGCTGGAGGCAGCGTTGGAACTGGGCCGGCGCGGCTACAGCGTGACACTGGCCGAGGCGACGGGCACCCTTGGCGGGCGTGTCGCTCGAGAATGCAACCTGCCGGGGCTGTCGGCCTGGGGCCGGGTTGCCGATTATCGCACGGGCCAGATCGCACCCATGCCGAATGTGCAGATCTACCGTGACAGCCGCCTGACCCCGGACGACATCCTGGCCATGGGCGCACAACATGTCGTGATTGCCACCGGAGCGCATTGGCGGCGTGATGCGGTGGCGCGCCACCATCTGTTCCCGATCCCGACCGACCCCAGGATGCGGGTCTTCACACCGGATGACCTGATGGCAGGCACTGGCCCGACCGGGGCGCGCGTCATGCTGTATGACGACGATCATTTTTACATGGGCTCGGTGATTGCCGAGCTTCTGGTCGCGCGCGGCTGCGCGGTGGATTTTGTCACTCCCGATGCGAAGGTTGCTGCCTGGACTGCGAACACGCTGGAGCAAGCCCCGATCCAGCGCCGCCTGATGCAGATCGGCGTGGCGCTGCAGACATCGAAAGCGCCGGTGGCGGTCGGGCAGGACACCGTGACGCTGGCCTGTACGTGGACCGGGGTGCAAACCACCCTGCCCTGCGACGCCGTGGTCATGGTGACCTCGCGCACGCCCCACGACGCGCTGTTCCACGCCACCCGTGCGCTGGACTGGCAAGGGGCGGGCATCATCACGCTGAAACTGATCGGCGACGCTGCGGCACCCGGCCCGATTGCCTGGGCCACCTATGCCGGGCGCCGCTACGCCGAGGAACTGGACGACGCCCCCACCGGCGACGCCCTGCCATTCCGGCGCGAGATTGCCGCGCTGCGTCCGTAGCGCAGAGCGTTGCAGGACACCCGCTGGGGGGCACGGATTTGCAGCGGGACTTTTATGTATTATATATCATATTCAACACGTTATAGTATAACTGCGGTCTTGATTAAACCGCGGTGACAGGGCCAGGACGCCAGGTTGCAGCAGTACCGAAGTCGCGGACCGCCTGCCAGTGGCAGGATGACAGAGGGTGGATCCTGCATGTTCAACGTTTCCGGCAAAATGCCAGGTCGTTCGCAACGATACTCGAAAACTTCCGCTTGCGGCCCCGCATGACGGCGAAACGTCACAGCCCATGCAGCCACTGCATCCCGCTTGAACGCGTCGCTGCGTATCGCTGCCATATCCGGTCTCCTTGATGGCGAGTATTGCTCTCAAAAAACCGGAACAAAACCGCGACAGGTCCAAACCTTCGGCGTCGTCGTCGCTTGCTTGTGGGATGGATCAACATGCGCGCACTCCGTCCCGAATCTTCCTCAGAGCCGATCTTGCCATGAAGAACGCAGATGGCCGAGGGTGTATGTGATCATCCGGGATGGAACACCCAAGACAGAATGTCGCTTGGCGCGCTGCCGGTTTCGCGCCATATCAACGCCATGGGCGACCTTGAACAGACTGATATCCTGATTTCCGGTGGCGGCGTCGCGGGTCTGACTGCGGCGGCGGCCTTTGGCACCGCCGGGTTTGGCGTGATCTGCGTTGAACCC
>JAYSSN010000331.1:0-3285 GCA_043720555.1 Rhodobacterales bacterium
CCCGGCCAAGGCCGCCTCCCCTGCGAAGGCCCCGGCCAGACCAGCGGCACCCAAACCTGTCGCTGACGTGCCTGCCAACCGGCCAACCCCGCCGCGCAGCCGGAAACCACGCAAGTGACCGCACGGCTGGCCCATATCTGCCGCCATCCGATCAAAAGTCATGGGCGCGAAGCGTTGGACCATGTCACGCTGACCACTGGTGCCTGCCTGCCGTTTGATCGCCATTGGGCCGTCGCCCATGACGCGGCAAGACTGACGGGCGGCTGGGTCCCTTGCGTGAACTTTGCCCGCGGGGCGAAGGCCCAATCGCTGATGGCAATCACCGCAGTACTGGACGAAGCGGCGCGCGCCATCACGCTGACGCACCCCGACATCGGCAGCCTGACCTTCCGACCCGACGATGTCGGCGACCTGCCGCGTTTTCTGGCATGGGTGGCGCCGCTGAACCCGGTTGACCGCGCGCAGCCCGCCCAAATCGTATCGGTCGGACGCGGCATGACCGACAGCGATTACCCATCCGTGTCGATCCTGTCGCTTGCATCCTTGCGCGATCTGTCAGCTCGCATGGGGCAGGATCTGTCGATCCACCGCTGGCGCGGCAATCTGTGGCTTGATGGCGCCGAGCCCTGGGCTGAACTGACGTGGGTCGGCCAAACTGTCCGTGTGGGGAACGCAACGCTGAGGATCGAAGAACGCATCACCCGCTGCAAGGCGACAACCGCCGATCCCGTGACAGGGCGCGTTGATGGCGACACCCTCGCAGCGCTGAACGCGAACTTTGACCATCAGGATTTTGGCGTCTACGCAACCGTCATCGCTGGCGGTCCGGTTGCCGTCGGCGATCAGTGGGCCGTGCAATGACCCTGCCCTTCCCCCTCGCCCCCGATCCTGAACGTGACCCGCGCGAAGCGGGCCGGTTGCTGTTCGCGGGCCCGGTCGATTTCGTCAAAGGCGTTGTCGCGATGTCCGGCCTGCCCCCTGCTGACCGGCTGGAGGTTTGCTTTGCAGGCCGCTCAAATGTCGGAAAATCAAGCCTTATCAATGCACTGACAGGCCGAAAGTCACTGGCCCGCGCGTCAAACACGCCGGGCCGCACGCAGGAGATCAACTATTTCGCCCTCGGCGACGCGCGCTACATGGTCGACCTGCCCGGCTATGGCTATGCCGAAGCGCCGGTCGCCATCGTTGCCAAATGGCAGGCCCTGCTGCGCGCCTATCTTGCCGGGCGGCAGACCCTGCGGCGCGCGTTTGTGCTGATCGACACACGGCACGGGGTCAAGGCGGTGGATGAAGAGATCCTGACGCTGATGGATCGTTCGGCCCTGGCGTTTCAGGTGGTGATGACCAAGGCCGACAAGGTGTCCCGCGCCGAACGGGATGCCACGATCGAACAGGTGCGCGGCGCTTTGGCCAAACATCCGGCGGCCTATCCTGAACTGGTGGTCACCAGCGCCGAAAAAGGCGACGGCATCGAAACCCTGCGCGCGATTATCGCGACGCTGGTCTAGCCGACGGATTTTCAGCGACATCTTCTGATGTTGCGCCGAATGATCGCCGCGTCAGACGTGCTGCCCGCCGTTGATCTGCAATTCCGCCCCGGAAATATAGCTCGACTGGTCCGAACACAGAAACCAGATCGCATCCGCCACTTCTTGCGGCTGGCCCAGACGGCGCAGCGGCAGGCTATCCACGATCTTGTCGGTACCGGGTGACAGAATCGCCGTGTCCACCTCGCCGGGTGCAATCGCATTGACCCGCACGCCCAATGGCCCGAAATCATGCGCCATCTCGCGCGTCAGCGCCGCCAGTGCCGCCTTCGATGTCGCATAAGCCGCCCCCGCAAACGGATGTACGCGAGACCCGGCAATCGAGGTGACGTTCACGACCGAGCCCTTGGTGGCCGCCAGTTCATCCTGCAACCCCCGCGCCAACACCACGGGCGCAAAGAAATTTACATGAAACACCTGCCCCCAGGTCCGCAGATCGGTATTCAGCGTGGTCAGGCGCCCGCCATCGGGCATCCTGGGGCTGATGCCAGCGTTATTCACCAACGCATGCAGCCGCCCGTTGATCTTGGATTTGATGATCTCGATCGCTGCAATCGTCTTGTTCGGATCGGCCAGATCGATTTCGATATGGTTCTCCTCACCGCCCGGCCATGGGCAGCGCGGATCAAACGGTTGGCGCGAACAGGTCAGCACGCGCCAGCCTTCCGCTCCAAAGCGCTTCACCGTGGCATGGCCGATCCCCCGGCTTGCCCCCGTCAGTACAACTGTTTTCTGTTCGGTCATGCCGTGAACCTTACTGTTCCTGTCAGGATTGGCAAGCGCTTGGCAGACCCGCTCAAAGCCGCTATCCCACCCACAGGAGGCCCCGATGAGAAAGCAAAGCATGTCCCTGACCGACTCGCTCGTCACCGCCCGCGTGTTGTCCGAAGCGCTGCCCTACATGCAGCGGTATTCTGATGCCGTGGTCGTCGTGAAATTCGGCGGCAATGCCATGGGCGACGACGCGGCGATGGCGGAATTCGCGCGTGACATCGTGCTGATGCGACAGGTGGGCGTAAACCCGGTCGTGGTGCATGGCGGTGGCCCGATGATCAACCAGATGCTGGAAAAGCTCGGGATCAAATCCACCTTCGTGCGCGGCAAGCGGGTCACCGACAAGGCCACGGTCGAGGTCGTCGAAATGATTCTGTCGGGTCTTGTGAACAAGCGCATCGTGCAGGCGATCAACGATCAGGGCGGGCGGGCCGTGGGGATTTCGGGCAAGGATGATGACCTGATGGTCTGCGTTGCCGACGATCCGGAACTGGGCTTCGTCGGCCGGCCGGTGGAAATGAACGTGCAGGTGCTGCGCGATCTGTATGCCGCGGGCATCATCCCCGTGGTGGCCCCCGTGGCAACAGGGATGGAGGATAACGAGACCTTCAACGTCAATGGCGACACGGCGGCAGGCGCAATTGCCGGTGCGCTCAAGGCGGACCGGCTGCTTTTGCTGACCGATGTGTCGGGCGTCAAGAACGCCGCGGGCGAGGTTTTGACCCAGATCACCCCGGAAGAGGTGCGCGCGATGATCACATCCGGTGCAATTTCAGGCGGCATGATCCCCAAGACGGAAACCGCACTCGCCGCACTCGATGAAGGCGTGCGCGCCGTGACCATCCTCGACGGACGCATCCCCAACGCCTGCTTGCTGGAACTGTTCACCGACCATGGCGCCGGCTCACAAATCCGCTCCACGGAACCCCGGGTGAAGCCGCGCGTGCGGCGCTAGTATTCGGTC
>JAYSSN010000332.1:0-8501 GCA_043720555.1 Rhodobacterales bacterium
GTTTACGCAAGCGATTGCGGACTGGATCACTGCGGATGCCCAAAATTCGAAAATTTGTCAGAAACATCTGACAGAGCCCCGCCAACGTGATCCGTCCACGGGTCGCTGCCGTATAAAAAGATAACAAACCACGCGACGCAAGGACAGTTGTACGATGCCTTTTGAAACTCTTGCCGCCGCACCCCGGCGCATTGCTGTGATCGGCGGCGGCATCTCGGGGATGGCGGCAGCACATCTTTTGTCGCGTGAGGCGTCGGTGGTTCTGTTTGAAAGCCAGTCCCGCCTGGGTGGCCATGCGCGCACCGTGCTGGCCGGCAAGCGGGGCGATCAGCCGGTGGATACCGGGTTCATCGTCTATAACAAGGTCAACTACCCGCATCTGGTGCGTCTGTTTGACGACCTGCATGTGCCCGTCGCACTCAGCAACATGAGCTTCGGTGCCTCGCTCAGGGGGGGCCGCATGGAATATGCGCTGGCCAACCTGAACGCGCTTTTTGCCACCCGCCGCAACGTGGTGAACCCGCGATTCCTGCGGATGCTGCGCGATATCATGCACTTCAACGCGCGGGCGGAAGAGGCGGCACAGAACCCCGGCCTGACGATTGGCGAATTGCTGCGCGATCTGGGCACGGGCGATTACTTCCGCGATTACTATATCACGCCGCTGTCGGGGGCGATCTGGTCCACCCCCGTGCAGGGCATCCTTGATTTTCCCGCCCAGGCCATGATCCGGTTTTTCAAGAACCACGCGTTGCTGGGCGCCACGGGGCAGCACCAGTGGTATACCGTGCAGGGTGGGTCCATCGAGTATGTCCGCCGCTTGCAGGCGGCCATGGTCAACGCAGGTGTCGATCTGCGGTTGAAATGCCCCGTCGCGGGGGTCCGGCGCACTGCGGACGGGGCCATGGTCCGTGCTGTGGGCGGCGAATGGGAGATATTTGACGAGGTGATCTTCGCCACCCATTCCGACGTGACGCTGCGCCTGCTGGAAGACGCCGGTGCCGCCGAACGCGCCGCGCTGTCCGCCGTGCGCTATCAGGCAAATCACGCCGTATTGCATGCCGATACCACGCTGATGCCGAAACGGCGGTCGGTCTGGTCATCATGGGTCTATTGCGAACCGGCGGCGGGCAAGGCCGACCGGATCGATCTGACCTACTGGATGAATTCCCTGCAACCCATTCCGATGGATGACCCGCTGTTCGTGACGTTGAATGCATCGCGACCCATCAGTGACACGCTGATCCATGATACATTCACCTTCGACCACCCGGTCTATGACCTTGCGGCCATCGCGGCGCAGGACACGATACGGGCACTGAACGGGGCGCGGAACACTTGGTTCTGCGGGGCATGGATGCGCAACGGCTTTCACGAGGATGGCTTTCAAAGTGCGGTTGACGTGGTAGCGGCGATGCGCGCGCAAAAGGTGCAACTGGCGGCATGACACAAGTGCAGCACATCCGGGGCGAAACCTTTCACGGGCGAAAGGGGGCTGTGACCAACAGCTTTCGTTACGGGGTGGATTATGTGCTGCTCGATCCCGAAACCGCACGCGGCCCGCTGCTGTTCAGCCGCAACCGGGGCAACCTCACATCGCTGCACGATACCGATCACGGCGGGCTGCCGGGGCAAGGCCGTGGTGCAGCCTGGGTGCGCGAGGCATTGGCGGCATACGGGCTTTCGGCCGCGCGCATCCTGCTGCTGGCACAGCCCCGCGTGCTGGGCCACGTCTTTAACCCCGTCAGCTTCTGGTTGTGCGAAGACAACGATGGCAATCTGCTGGCGGTCATTGCCGAAGTGACAAATACCTATGGCGACCGCCATTCGTATTTGTGCGCCCGCTCGGATCACACGCCGATCCGGCCCGACGACACGCTGAACGCGGCCAAGATTTTGCACGTCTCGCCGTTTCAGCCGGTGACTGGGGCATACATGTTCCGCTTTGACATTCGCCCGGATCGCATCGGCATCTGGATCGACTATACCACTGATGCGGGCGGCGTGTTCACCAACCTGATCGGGCCCCGCATGCCCCTGACCAACCGGGGCATCATCACAGCCTGCCTGCGCCGCCCGTTCGGGTCGCGCCGGGTGCTGGCGCTGATCCACTGGCAGGCGCTCAAGCTGGCGATCAAGGGCGCAAAATTCCGCACCCGCCCCTCGCCGCCGACCAAGCAGGTCACACGGTGATGGCATTCACCACGCCGCGCCAGGGTCTTGCGCAATGGTCGGTCTTTGCGGCGCTGATTGCCGCGGCGGGTCTGCCGATCTATATCCACGCCCCGACCGTCTATGCCGAAACCTATGGCATCGGTCTTGGCACCCTTGGGGCGACACTGGCCCTGCTGCGGTTGACCGACGTGGTGCTCGACCCGTTCCTCGGCTGGTTCGCGGAAACGCATCCGGGCACGCGCGGCTGGTGGGTGGCGCTGGCTGCGGGTACGATGGCGGTGGCCATGCTGGGCCTGTTCGCCATCGCGCCGCCCTTTGCCCCGCTGCTGTGGTTCGTGCTCAACCTCACGCTGCTGTTCACAGGCTTTTCCTTTCTTACCATCTGCTTTTACGCCGAAGGCGTCGGGCGTGCCGACCGGATGGGTGATGGCGGGCATATCCGGTTGGCCGGCTGGCGCGAAAGCGGCGCGTTGGTCGGGATTTCACTTGCCGCTGTGGCACCGGTGGCCATGGGCGGGCTGACCGACCGGCCCTATGCCGCCTTCGCCGTGGCCTTCACTGTCCTCGCGGGCATCGCGGTCTTTGTCATGCGCCACGAATGGGGGCGCGCCACGGCGTTGCCGCCCGATACCGCACCCATGGCCTCGTTCCGCCCGGCGCTGACCGATCGGCTGGCCCGCCGCCTGCTGCTGATCGCGCTGCTGAACGCTGCCCCCGTTGCCGTGACTTCCACCCTTTTCCTGTTCTTCGTCGGCAGCCGCCTTGGTACGCCCGATGCGGCAGGCCCCCTGTTGCTGCTGTTCTTTCTTGCCGCCGCAGTCACCACGCCACTGTGGTCACGCGCGGCCAGCCGGTATGGCGCAAAGCGCGCGCTGATGGCAGGGATGATTCTTGCGATTGTCAGCTTTCTGTGGGCCGCAACGCTGGGTCAGGGCGACAGCATCGCCTTTGGCATCATCTGCACCACCACCGGTGCCGCCCTGAGCGCGGACATGACCCTGCTGCCCGCGATCTTTGCCCGCCGCATGTCGGCCATTGGTCAGGGCGGCGCGGCATCTGCCTTCGGGCTGTGGGCCTTTGTTACAAAGGCATCGCTGGCACTGGCTGCGGTCACACTGCTGCCGATCCTGCAGATCAGCGGCTTTCGCACCGGTGCCGTGAACCCGCCCGCAGCGCTTGTGACCCTGTCCATCCTTTATGCCGTCCTGCCATGCATCCTGAAACTTGCCGCCATCTTGCTGCTGGCGCGCACCGATATCGCCGAGGCGTAACATCCATGTCGAACATTTTTGCCATCCTGCTCGGCATCCTCATCACGCTGGTGCTTGTCGCCATGCGCAAACGGTTCTTCGGCTTTCACGCCCAGCGCCCGGCGGATTTCGGCACCAGCGGCCCGCGCTTTGATCTGCGTCAGCATCTGAATGGTCCGATCCTGTGCGAAGGCGTGATCTATGGCCCGACGGGGCGGGTCACCTCGCGCTTTGTGGCCGACATGGAAGGGTCTTGGGATGGCAACACCGGCACCTTGAAGGAACGCTTTCACTATGACAGCGGCACCGTGCAACACCGGGTCTGGACCCTGCACCTGACGCCGGGCGGCACGATCCGCGCCGAAGCCCCCGATGTGGTGGGCGCCGGATCAGGCAAGGCCCAGGGGGCCGGTGTGCAGATGCAATACCGCATCCGCCTGACGCCTGAGGCAGGGGGCCACATCCTCAACGTCACCGACTGGATGTACCTGATGGAAAACGGCACCATCATGAACCGCAGCCAGTTCACCAAATTCGGGATTACCGTTGCGGAACTTGTGGCCACGATGCGCAAGGTGCCGGCATGAAGGCCTGGACCCGCAAGCGCTATTGGCTGATCGGTGCCAGCGAAGGGCTGGGCCTCGCACTCGCCCGGATCATGAGCCGCGCTGGCGTCGAGCTCATCATATCGGCGCGCGACCCTGACCGGCTGGCCGCGGCGGTGGCCTCGCTGCCCGGCCCCGCCCGCGCCCTGCCCCTTGATGTGGCCGATACCGCGTCCGTTGCGGCGGCGGCGGCCACCTTGGGTCAGATTGATGGCGTGGTGTTTCTGGCAGGCGTTTACTGGCCAACGACGGCGCAGGCCTGGGACGCAGCACAGGTGGAAACCATGTGCAACGTCAACTTCACCGGCTGTGCGCGCGTGATCGGCGCGGTGTTGCCGCAACTGATGGCCCAGGGGCACGGCCATGTCGTCATCACCGGCTCGCTGTCGGGATTTCGCGGCCTGCCCGGTGCCATTGGCTATGCGGCGTCCAAGGCAGGGGTCATGGTGCTGGCGGAATCGATGTATGCCGATCTGCGCGCCACCGGTATTCAGGTGCAACTCGCCAACCCCGGTTTCATCAAGACCCGCCTGACCGAGAAGAACGATTTCAGCATGCCCTTCCTGATGGAACCCGAAGCCGCCGCCCGCACGATGTGGGACCACATGAACACCGATGCCTTCAAGATCAGCTTCCCGGCAGTCTTCTCATGGCTGTTCAGGCTGTCGCAATTCCTGCCGGACTGGGCCTACTACCGGCTGTTTGCGCCAAAGTAACAGCACAAAACGCGCATCTTCATTTTCTGTCGAAAAGTATCCTCGGGGGAGTCTCTGATGCAATCAGAGGCGGGGGCAGACAGCCCCCTGACGCAGAAACCTCCTGCGGGCGTCTCTAACCGAAAACCAGCCGCGCCATATAAAAGCCGTCCATCCCGCCCCAGTAATCCGGTCGCAACCGCAGCCCGCCCTCGGCGGTGATCCATTCGGGCGGAATCCACGCCATCCCCGGCCGCTCCACCCGCAGCCCGGCATGCCGCGCGAGGGCCGCCGTTACCTGCGCCTCGCCCTCTTCGGGCAACAGCGAGCATGTGCAGAACACCAGACGCCCGCCCGGCCTCAGCCAGCCCAGCGCGCGGTCCAGCAGCCGCGCCTGCAAATCGACCAGCACCGCCACGTCGGACCCGTCCTTGACGAAGGGCAACTCCGGATGCCGCCGGATCGTGCCCGTGGCCGAACAAGGCGCATCCAGCAGGATCGCATCGAACGCCCCTTCCGGCTGCCACACGAACACATCCGCCACGACAAGCTTTGCGGCCAATGCGGTGCGCGCAAGGTTCTCGGCCACCCGGGCCATGCGGGGGCCGGACAGATCCACCGCCGTCACATCCGCGCCGCAAGCGGCCAATTGCATGGTTTTCCCCCCCGGTGCCGCGCACAGGTCCAGCACCCGCTCACCGTCGGCCGGTGCCAGCAGCGGCACCGCCATCGCCGCCGCCGCATCCTGCACCCACCACGCGCCCGCCGCATATCCCGGCAGGCCCGTCAGCTGGCCCGCATCGCGCAGGCGCAGTGTGCCGTTCGGCAGGACCTCTGCGTCCGGCCCCGCCTCCCCCGGCTTGCGCGTCAGATCAAGCGGCGGGGCCGCGGTGTGCACCGCTTCGATGGCCGCCACTGCGTCGCGCCCGTAGGCATGCACCATCGGCTGGCGCATCCAGCGCGGCAGCTTTTGCACCGGTGCCCCCGCCAGCGGATCGGCCTCGGGCAGCTTGCGCAGCACGGCATTCACCAGCCCCGCCAGATGCGCTGTTTTCTTGCCCCGCCGCACCAGTTCGACTGCGGCGTTCACCACGCCATGCGCCGGTGCCCCGCCCGACAATTCCACCACGGCAAGCCGCAGCACATTCACCACCCCCAGCGGCGGCACACGGCGCAGATGCGGCGACAGCACCCGGTCAGTGCCCTCCATCGCGCGCAACACCGCCAGCGCCAGCCGCATCGCCCGCGCGCGATCTGACGGGCCGACCTCGGCGAGCAGGTCGTCCACCTGGCTCAACATCCGGCCCTCGCCCAGCACCGCATCCAGCAGCGCCACCGCCGCCGCGCGTGCAGCAATCCCTTCGGCCATTGCGCAATCCTCGTCTTGTCCCCTGATCGCATCGCCGTATATCAGGCACAGTGACCCCACAAGGGATGACCCGATGACCGATGTCCCTCTGCCCCCTGCCGCGCTGCGCGCGCTTGCCGAAGCCGAAGAGCGGCGACGTGCCGTCAAGGTACAGCCGCTTCCCCCCGAACTGGGTGGCCGCGACGGGCCAGAACCCGTGCGTTATGGCGATTGGGAAAAGAAGGGGATCGCGGTCGATTTCTAGCGCGGGCCGTTTGAACCCACCGGACCCTGCTTTGCCGCAGACGGAACGCCGCACCCGTTTATCGCGCGGCCCCGGACCCGGCTTCGGCTTCGGCGGGCATGCCTGCCGCTATGGCGCCCCTATAGCCCCAGCACATCCATCATGTCGTATTCACCGGGTTTCTGCGTCTGCCCCCATAGCACGGCCCGCAGCGCCCCGCGTGCGAATATCGCCCGGTCAGTCGCCACATGGCGCAGGATGATCCGCTCGCCGTCGGCCGCGAAGATCACGTCATGCTCGCCCACGATATCGCCGCCCCGGATGGACGAAAACCCGATCGCCCCATGGTCACGCGCATCGCTGATGCCATGCCGGCCTGCAACCATGGCGTCATGCAGGTTCACGCCCCGCCCATCTGCCGCTGCCTGCCCCAGCATCAGCGCCGTCCCCGACGGCGCGTCCACCTTGGCACGGTGATGCGCCTCTACGACCTCGATATCCCAATCGGCATCCAGAGCCTGCGCCACCTTTTGCGTCAGCTTGACCAGCAGGTTCACCCCCAGCGACATGTTGCCCGCCCGCACGATCACCGCGTGGCGCGCGGCGGCGGCGATCCTGGCCAGATGTGCCGCCTCCAGCCCGGTGGTGCCGATCACATGCACCGCCCGCGCCTGTGCCGCCAAGGCCGCGAATTCGACCGTGGCTGCGGGCGAGGTGAAGTCGATCACCCCCTGGGCCTGCGCAAACGCCGCCAACGCATCGTCCGTGACCTTGACGCCCAGCGCCGCACCCCCCATCGCCTCGCCCACGTCGCGGCCGACCCAGGCATGCCCCTGCCCTACAACGCAGCCCACCAGCCGCGCGCGGCCTGATGCGTCAATCATCCGCACCAGCATCTGCCCCATCCGGCCCGATGCGCCCGTGACCACGATCCCCGGTATATCCGTCATGCCATTCCCCCGCGTTTGCATCCGCTTTAGCCGATCAGGCCACATCCGCAAACCCCGCCGTTGCAGCGCGCAGCGAAAGGGCTTAGAGGGGCGCGCATGGCAAAACGCTTTCAAACTCCCGGCAGCCCCGCACAGCGGCAACTTCGTGTTGGCGAACTGATCCGCCGCACGCTGTCTGATCTGCTGAACCGCGCCGAAATACACGATACCGCCCTGAACGCGATGTCGATCACGGTGGGTGAGGTGTCTGTCTCGAACGACCTGAAGGTCGCAACGGTTTACGTGATGCCGCTTATGGGCGGTGCCACGGTGGATGAGGCGATTGCAGCCCTTGCCCGCAACAAGCACGAACTGCGCCGCCGCCTGTCATCGGAACTGACGCTGAAATACGCGCCCGACCTGCGCTTTCGCCCTGACGAGACGTTTGACCGTCTGGACGAAACCCGGCGCCTGTTCAGCGATGATGTGGTGCAACGCGATATCGCGGCAAAGGATGATGAGGAGACGTGATGCGCGCCCTGATCCTTGCGTGTCTGATGCCCGCCTCTGCCCACGCCGCCTGCCGCGATATCACCTTTGAAAATCTGCCCTACACGGTATGTGAGGTGCGGGCAGACGAAGACATGCGGCTGTTTTCCACTGGCCCGGCTGGCAACCTTGGCAGTTTTGCCGCCGTGAACGATATGCTGGCGCAGACAGGTCAGACGCTGAGCTTTGCGATGAATGCCGGCATGTATCACCCCGACCGCCGCCCTGTGGGTCTGCACATCGAGGCCGGGGTCAAACTGGCGCCGCTGGTCACGCGGGCCGGGCCGGGCAATTTCGGTCTGCTGCCGAATGCGGTGTTTTGCGTGGGCGATGGCTTTGCCGTCATCGAATCGCGGGCGTACGCCGAAAATCCACCCGCCTGCCGCTATGCCAGCCAGTCCGGCCCGATGCTGGTGATCAACGGCGATCTGCATCCGCGCTTTCTGCCCGACAGCGATTCTCTGAATATCCGCAATGGCGTGGGGGTCAGTGCCAACGGGCAGACGGCGATTTTTGCAATCTCGGGGGCGGCAGTGAATTTTCATGACTTCGCGCGTGTGTTCCGCGATGCGCTGAACACACCCAATGCGCTTTATTTCGATGGCTCGGTCTCGCGCCTCTATGCGCCCGACATCGACCGCAGTGATGCGGGCTTTCCCATGGGGCCGATCATTGGCACCGTCACGGGGTCAAACTGATGGCACGC
>JAYSSN010000333.1:0-3281 GCA_043720555.1 Rhodobacterales bacterium
CGGATATCCATCAGCACACCGTCTTCAAGCGCGCGCACCGCTTCCAGCACCTGGGCCATCAGCAGGCGGTGCTGGACGGTGCCGAGGTCGGGCTGGGCAGCCGGGACGGGGTATGCCGACGCAAGGCCATCCCACAGCCCGTCACGCTTGCCTGCCGCGTCATAGCTGTAGAAACCCGCACCGGATTTCTTGCCCAGGCGGCCCTTGTCGGCCATGGCGAACAACACCACATCGACGGCGTCGTCGGGATAATCCGCACCCATCGCGGCTTTCGTCGCCTTGGCGATCTTCACGCCCAGGTCGATGGACGTTTCATCGACCAGTTGCAGCGGGCCAAGCGGCATCCCGACGAGTTTCGCCGCGTTTTCGATCAGCGCAGGTTCTACCCCTTCGGCCACCATGCGGATGCCTTCGTTGATGTAGGGGATGATGCAGCGGTTGGCATAGAAAAACCGCGCGTCGTTGACCACGATCGGGGTCTTTTTCAACTGGCGCACGAAGTCGAGCGCCTTTGCCACCGCCCGGTCACCGGTGGCTTTGCCGCGAATGATTTCGACAAGCATCATCTTGTCCACCGGCGAGAAAAAGTGAATGCCGATGAACTGTTCGGGGCGGCTGCTGGCCTTGGCCAGTTCCGAAATCGGCAAGGTGGAGGTATTGGAGGCAAAGATGCAGTCGGCCGGGGTGACGGCCTCGGTTCTGGCGGTGACCTCGGCCTTGATCCGGGGGTCTTCAAACACAGCCTCGACAATCAGGTCGCAGGCTTTCAGGGTGGCATAGTCGGTGGTGGCCGTAATCCGCGACAAGGTTTCGGCCTTCTGTCCGGGCGTTACCTTGCGGCGCTGGACGCCCTTTTCCAACAGGCTTTCGGCATGCGCCTTGCCGCGATCGGCGGCCTCTTGCGTCGCATCGATCAGGATGACGCTGATGCCCGCGCTGGCGCTGATATAGGCGATGCCTGCCCCCATCATTCCCGCGCCCAGGACGCCGAGGGTTTTCACTGTCTGATCGGGCGATGCGGGGCGGTTTGCACCTTTTTCCAGGGCTTCCTTGTTGATGAACAGGCTGCGGATCATCGCGGCCGATGACGGATTCATCAGCACCGACGTGAACCAGCGCGCCTCGATCTTCAATGCGGTGTCGAACGGGACCATCGCACCTTCGTAGACGGCGGAGAGCAGCGCTTTGGCGGCGGGGTAAACCCCCATCGTTTTGCCATGCACCATGGCGGATGCGCCGACGAAGGTGGCAAAGCCTGCCGGGTGATACGGGGTGCCGCCCGGCATTTTATATCCCTTGGCGTCCCATGGTTTCACAAGATCAGCCTCGGTTGCCGACAGCACCCATTCCTTCGCGCGGGACAGCAGGTCTTCGGGGGCGACCACTTCGTCAATGATGCCAGCCGATTTCGCGGCTTTGGGGTCGGAAAGTTTACCCTCCAGCAGCAAGGGTGCGGCCATCATGGCGCCCATCTTGCGCACAAGGCGGGTGGTGCCGCCAGCACCCGGAAAGATGCCCACCATGATTTCGGGCAGGCCGATCCTGGCCTTCGGGTTGTCCGCCGCGATAATGCGGTGGCAGGCGAGAGGCAGTTCGAGGCCAATGCCAAGGGCGGTTCCGGGCAGGGCGGCGACGATGGGTTTGCCGCCTTTCAGGGTTTTGGGGTCCATCCCGGCGCGTTCGATCTTGCGCAGCATCTTGTGGATCGACATCACACCATCGAACACGGTGGCGGCCCCGCCTTCTTTCATCCGGGCGATGATGTTCAGATCCATGCCACCTGCGAAATCCTTTTTGTCGCTTGTCAGAATGACGCCTTTGGTGGCCGGGTCGCCCAGTGCGCGGTCGATCAGCGCGTCGAGCTCCACAAAGCCGGCCTCGCTCATCACGTTCATGGATTTGGCGGCCACGTCCCAGGTGATTGTGGCGACACCGTCGGCATCACGCGCGTAGGTAAAATCGGTCATGGCCGGTCCTTTCAGAATGACGATGGGGCGCTACCCGAAAGGCTTCGGGGCGCAGATGGGTTAAGCTGGGTGTTGCAGGTCCGGGTGACCCGCGGAAAACCGGCGCAATGGGCGCGCTGCATTGCGCGCGCACGGACGCCCGGCTTGCAGGGATTGCACGCTCATCGCACGGCCTTTTGGGTGAAGGGGGTGCCATCTGTGTGGCGATAGTCGCGGGTTGGGCCGGTTCTGATCGTCACAAGATCATGGTCAGGATAGTGGATCACGTCATTGGCGCTGCGGGTTCCGATCACCAGATAGCGGGCATCGGCGGTGCTGCGGTTTGCCAGATTGTGCCCGACGCGGTTGCCCGCGGGCCATGCCGCCGCATCACCTGCGAGCAGGATGGTTTCGGTGTCTTCAATCAGGACGACCTCACCGGACAGGATGTAGATCATCTCATCCTCGGTCTCGTGCCAGTGGCGAAAGGACGACTGGCTGCCGGGCGGCAAGGTTTCGATGAACGCGCCGATCTGGGTCAGGTTGCCGGGGTCTGACAGCAGCTGATAGCTGTATGGCCCGTTGCCGCGCCCGAGGATCGGGTGCGCATAATCAGTTTCGTGAACGGGTGCGGGAGGCGTGATTCTGGTCATCGGGGGCCAGCCCAGTCGGTGCCGTCCCGGTAGGTGAAGCGATTGACGCCGCCCCCCTGTTCAATGCGGAAGTCGACGTCGGAATAGGTGGCGACTTCGGTTTTGGCCTTGGTGCCGACCACCAGAAAGCGCGCCTCGGCCGAAGTGTGGTTCACAAAGCAGTGGCCGTCCGGCTTACCTGCGGGAAACGCCGCGCAGTCACCTGTGTGCATGACTGTCGGACCTGCGTCCTGCAGCAGGGTGCAACTGCCTTGGGTCACCATCACGAATTCGTCTTCGTGCTGGTGCCAATGCCGCATCGAGGATTTTGCCCCAGGCACAAGGATCACGATGTTCACGCCGAACTGGGTCAAACCGCCGGCATCGCCAAGGCGCAGCGAGGACCGGCCCTTCACGTCCGCATCATATGGCGCGGGATAGATGGTCCCGGTTTTCACCGGAACCTGTGACAGATCGATTTTCATCACACCCTCTCGATGATCGTCGCGGCCCCCATGCCCGATGCGATGCACAGCGTGGCGAGGCCCATGCCTTTGCCGGTGCGCTCCAGTTCATCCAGCAACGTGCCGATGATGATCGCACCGGTGGCCCCCAAAGGATGGCCCATGGCAATTGAGCCGCCATTCACATTCACCACCGATGGATCCACATCAAACGCCTGCATGAAGCGCAAGACCACGCT
>JAYSSN010000334.1:0-8436 GCA_043720555.1 Rhodobacterales bacterium
GGCGTTTGACGCTAACGTGCGCCTGATTGTCCGCTGGACGCCGGGGCCGGGGTTGGCTAAAAGCCGCCCAGCATGGCCGCGCAAGACCGCTGCCCCGTAACAGCTGGCCCGGACGCGGGCCGTGGAATGGAGAAGTTTCGTGTCCCACCCAGACGAGAACACAGGCACCCGCAGGGATTTTCTGTACTACGCCACCGCCGGCACCGGGGCCGTTGTGACCGGGGCTGCCGTTTGGCCCCTTGTCAACCAGATGAACCCCTCTGCGGATGTGCAGGCGCTGTCGTCAATTTTCGTGGATATTGGTGGCGTGGAGCCGGGCACCCAGCTCACGGTGAAGTGGCTGGGCAAACCCGTGTTCATCCGTCGCCGCAGCCCCGAGGAAATCGAAGCCGCCCGTGCGGTCGACGTCAGCACCCTGCCCGACCCGAATGCGGAAAATGCCAATGCGGTGGAAGGCGCGGATGCGTCCGACCAGAACCGCGCACTGGAGGAAACCGGCGAATGGCTGGTAATGATCGGCGTCTGCACGCACCTGGGCTGTGTGCCTCTGGGTGACGCGGGCGAGTTCGGCGGCTGGTTCTGCCCCTGCCACGGTTCGCACTACGATACTGCGGGCCGTATCCGCAAAGGGCCGGCGCCGCGCAACCTCGCGGTGCCGTTGGCCAGATTTGAAAACGAAACAACACTGAAGCTGGGATAAGGACACAATCATGGCTGGCATCCCACACGACCATTACGAACCCCAATCCGGCGGCGCGCGCTGGCTCCATCGGCGTCTGCCGATTGTGGGCTTGCTGTATGATACGCTGATGATCCCTACGCCCAAGAACCTGAACTGGATGTGGATCTGGGGCATCGTGCTGACCTTCTGTCTTGCCCTTCAGATCATCACCGGCATCGTGCTTGCCATGCATTATACCCCGCAGGTCGATATGGCCTTTGCCAGCGTTGAACACATCATGCGCAACGTGAATGGCGGACACATGCTGCGCTATATGCATGCAAACGGTGCATCGCTGTTCTTTGTCGCGGTCTATCTGCACATCTTCCGCGGCCTTTATTACGGGTCGTACAAGGCCCCGCGTGAGGTGACATGGATTATCGGCATGCTGATCTATCTGGCGATGATGGCCACGGCGTTCATGGGATATGTGCTGCCGTGGGGCCAGATGTCGTTCTGGGGGGCCACCGTGATTACCGGCCTGTTCGGCGCGATCCCCGGCGTCGGGCCGACGTTGCAGGACTGGCTGCTGGGCGGACCTGCGGTTGACAATGCCACGCTGAACCGCTTTTTCAGCCTGCACTATCTGCTGCCCTTCGTGATCGCAGGCCTTGTCGCCGTGCACATCTGGGCCTTCCACACCACGGGGAACAACAACCCGACCGGCGTCGAAGTGCGCCGCACGTCCAAGGATGAGGCAGAGCGGGACACCGTGCCCTTCTGGCCCTATTTCGTCATCAAGGATCTCTTCGCCCTCGTGGTGATTCTGGCGGTGTTCTTTGCGGTGGTGGGCTTCATGCCGAACTACCTCGGCCACCCCGATAACTATCTCGAGGCGAACCCTCTGGCGACGCCCGCGCACATCGTGCCGGAATGGTACTTCCTGCCGTTCTACGCGATCCTGCGCGCCTTCACCCAGGATGTGTGGGTGGTCCAGATCGTGCAGTTCCTGTCCTTTGGCATCATCGATGCCAAGTTCTTTGGCGTGCTGGCGATGTTCGGGGCGATTGCGGTGATGGCCCTGGCCCCGTGGCTGGATACATCATCCGTGCGGTCGGGCCGCTACCGCCCGATGTTCAAATGGTGGTTTGCGCTGCTGGTCATCGACTTCATCGTGCTGATGTGGGTCGGCTCGCAGCCCGCCGAAGAACCCTATGCCACCATTTCGCTGATCGCGTCGGCCTATTGGTTCGGCTACTTCCTTGTCATCCTGCCGCTGCTGGGTGTCATCGAAAAGCCGCTCCCGCAGCCCGCAACGATCGAAGACGACTTCAAGGCGCATTATCCTGTGACCGGTACCCCCGGTCATGGCATGGCAACCCCGGCTGAGTGAGCGAAAGAATGATGACCCTGTTCAAGACCCCACTCGCTGCCGCCGCAGCCCTTGCCCTGACCGCAGGCGCCGCCCTCGCCGAAGCCAAGGTGCATGTCGAAGACATCGCCTTTGCCCATGAAGGCCCGTTCGGGTCATATGACAAGTTGCAGATGCAACGCGGGCTTCAGGTCTACACCAAGGTGTGTGCAACCTGCCATGGCATGCAATATGTGCCGATCCGTGCTCTGTCAGAGGACGGCGGCCCGATGTTGCCAGAGGAACAGGTGCGGGCATATGCCGCCGAGTTCCCCATCTACGACGAGGACAGTAACCGCCAGAAGTATAACGTGGAAAAGGGCGAGTTCGATCTGCTGAGCTTTAACGACAACTTTCCCGCGCATCGTCTGGCTGCTGCCCCTGACCTGTCGCTGATGGCCAAGGGCCGCGCCGGTTTCAGCGGGCCTTATGGCACCGGCATCAGCCAGCTGGTCAACGGCATGGGCGGACCCGAATACATCTATTCGATCCTGACCGGATACGAGGAACCACCCGCCTGCGCCCCTGCAGATACCGAAGGTTATTACAACGTCGCCTTCGCCAATGGCGGCGTGCCCGACGAATGCAAGACCGAAGAAGGTCACTCGATGGTGCAGGGCAGCTGGATCGCGATGCCACCGCCGATCACGGATGACATCGTGGAGTATGCCGATGGTACGGTTGCCAGCGAAGGCCAGATTTCCGAAGACGTTTCCGCGTTCCTGATGTGGGCGGCAGAACCAAAGCTGAACGCCCGCAAAGAGGCGGGCTTTATCGGGGTGTTCATGCTGTCGATCCTTGCGGTCCTGCTGTACCTGACGAACAAGCGCATCTGGGCCGGGATCAAGGGCCGCAAGGGCCACTGATCGTATCCACCGCAGTGTAAAAGAACGCCGCCCCCTGTACGGGGCGGCGTTTTTCATAGCCCCAGATAGGCCCGCAAAGCGGCAGGTGGGTCGGCGAAAAACCGGGCCGTTGGCACGGGCGCATGGGCCACGCCTGCATCCACGAACACCGTATGATCGGCGTTGTTGCGGGCATCGTCGGGGTCATGCGTGACCATCAGCAGCGTTGCCCCGGTTTCGGCGGTGACCTCGGCCACCAGCCCCAGCATCTCGGCCTTCAGCGCAGGGCCAAGCGCGGCAAAGGGTTCGTCCAGCAACAACAACGGCCGGGCGCGCAACAGGGCGCGGGCAAGCGCCGCACGGCCCTGCTGGCCGCCTGAAAGCTGCGCTGGTTTGCGCCCGCCCATGCCCGACAGGCCCACGCGGGTCAGCACGCCGTCCACGCGGGCCCAGTCCGCCGGGGTCAGCATCAGGCGGGGGGACAGGCCAAGGCCCAGGTTGCGGGCAATCGTCAGGTGCGGGAACAGGTTCTGGTCCTGAAACAGGATGCTGACGGGACGCACACCGGGGACCACATCTGCCAGATCCTGCCCCTCCCACAGGACGCGGCCCCCTGTGGGTGCGATAAACCCCGCGATGACCTGCATCAGCGTCGATTTCCCCGCCCCCGACGGCCCGATGATGGCGATCTTGCCGCCCATCGGCAGGGTCCAGTCGGCACGCAGGGTCCAGTCAGCAATGGTCACCGTCACATCGTCAAGCTGCAGCACGGCGCCCCCCCCAATCACACAGCGCAAACAGCCCAAAGCTGATGGTGACCAAAAGCAGGGATGCCCCGCCCGCTGCCTGCATCTGATAGCTGCCCAGCAACCGTTGCACCATCAACGGCAACGTCGCCTGCGCATCACCGGCAAACAGCGCGATAACACCCAGATCGCCCATCGACAACGCCGCTGCGACACCGGCACCAAACCCCAGCGGCCGGGCAAGGCGCGGCAGGGTTACCAGCGTCAGGCGCGCCGCGCCCTGCAGGTGCAGCGCGCGGGCCAGACGGTCATAATCGCGGTGCAGCGCATGGGCTTCGGGCAGGATCAGGCGATAGACATACGGCAGCGACAGCGCCGCGTTGACCAGCAATGTCACGGGCAACGCGAGTGTCTCGACACTGACCCATGGCCGCACGATCAGGAACAGCCCGGTGCCCAGAACCATCGCCGACGTGGCCAGCGGCAGCAGCGCGGCAAGATCCAGCCCCCGCGCACCCGTGCGCGCCACGGCCAGCGCAAGGATCAGCGCGGCGGCGGTGGACAGAAGTGCGCTGGGAATGGCAATCGACACCGACCGCAGCGCCGCTGCCCACACCGACGTCGGCAAATCGCCAAGCCCTGTCATCCCGGCCGCCACTGTCATCGCCAGCGGCAGCAGCAAAAACAGTGCGGCAAGCGTGATCGCGGCACCATCCGCCAGCCGACGCCAGCCGGGCGGGGCGATCGTATAACCCCGGTCCAGCCCCGCACCAAATGCAGGCGTCCGGCCAAAGCGCCAGGCAATTGCGGCGGCAACCGCGCACAGGGCAAACTGCACCCCGGCAAGCCCGGCCGCATGCCCCAGATCAAAGTCAAAGCGCAACGATTGATAGATCGCCAACTCGACCGTGGTCGCTGCCGGCCCGCCCCCCAGCGTGAGGGCGATGGCAAAGCTGGTCAGGCACAGGGTAAAGACCGTGACGGCCGCCCCCGGCAGCACACTGCGCAACATCGGAACCTCAAGGTGCCGCAGCACCTGCAACGGCGGCAGGTCCAGCGACGCGGCAAGCCGCAGACGTTCGGCAGGAATGGCGTGCCAGCCTTGCAGGATCAACCGCGTGGCAAACGGCAGGTTCAGAAAGACATTGGCAAGCACCACGCCTTGCAGCCCGTAGATGCTGATCGTGGGCAGGCCCATCGACTCAAGCGCCCGGTTCAGCAGCCCGGCGCGGCCAAACACACCCAGCAGCCCGAAGACAGCAACGATGACCGGCAACAGAAACGGCGCGCCCATCAGCGTGACGAGCAATCCCCGCCCCGCAAACCGACGCCGCGCCAGCGCCCGCGCGACCGGCACGGCCAGCGCGACCGAAATCAGCGCCGATACCGCCGCCTGCTGCACGGTAAATCGCACCGCCGCCAGATCGGCTCCCGTCAGCCGCAGCCCCCGCCCCTGCACCAGCAGTACCCCCGCCGTTCCCAGCGTCAGGCCTGCCAGCACAAGGGCGATGGCCCAGGCGCCTAGCGGGACAGCGCGCTGCGCCATTCCTCGACCGCCGCATCGCGGATTGCGGGCACATCGGCCGGTGGGATCAGCAGCGATGTGCCGGGCTGGATCAGCAACTGGAACGATGCCGGAAGCCCGGCTTCGGGCGTTTTTGCCGGATACATCCAGTTGGTTTCCGGGATCAGCGCCTGGAACGCTGGCCCCGCCATGAAGGCCAGAAACGCATCCGCCAGCACCGGCTGGTCAGACGCCAGCAACTTGCCCGCCACCTCGATCTGCATCCCGTGGCCTTCGGTAAACTCCGCCGCGGCCTTGGTGACATCGCCTTCGGCTGCAATGTGATAGGCAGGCGAGGTGGAATAGGACAGCACCATATCCGCCTCACGTTCCAGAAACAGGCCATACGCTTCGGACCAACCCGGTGTGACGGTGACGATATTGTCGGCCAGTGCCGCCCAGATCTCGTCCGCGCGGTCGCCATACGCAGCCTTGACCCACATCACCAATCCCAGACCGGGGGTCGATGACCGCGGATCTTGGATGACGATTTTCAGATCGGATGCCGCCAGTTCCTCGAACGACGCAGGCACGGGCGACAGGCCCACGTTATAGACAAACGCGAACCAACCCCAGTCATAGGGCAAAAAGACCGGGTCTGCATAAGCAATGGGCAGGTCATGCGCCGGGGCGGTGCCGTGTGGCGCAAACAGGCCTGTCGCGGTGGCCGCGGCCGTGAGGTTGGTATCCAGCCCCAGCACGACATCCGCTTCCGATGCCACGCCTTCCAGCTGAATGCGCGCCAGCAAAGCCGCGCCATCGCCCGCGCTGATGAATTGCAGATCGCACGCGCAGGTCACCTCGAACGCTATTTCCACTGCCGGGCCGGGGCCCCATTCGGCGGTGAAACTGTCATACGTCATGACGGTCAGAATGGGCGTTTCAGCCGTGGCCACGGTGGCCAAAAGCATGAACGCCGCAGAGAGGGGGTACTTCATCTTATCCTCCAACTGCGACGGAGAAGCAGGGATGGACAAGCGCCAACACCTTCCCTCCGCCGGTATGATCCGGTTCAGGTTCGACGGGTTCGCATCACTGCATCTCAGCCGGTCAGGGCACCCCGAGGTGGGTTTGAGGATAACCCTTCATGCAGCAGGCGCAAGGCCAAACACAACCGCCCGGATCATGCCGTCCGGGCGGCCTGCCCGCATCAGCCAGCCGTGATCTGCGGGCCGCGCTTCGTTTTCCACAGCGAATACACCACACCGGCCGCAAGGATCGTGAAGGTGACCCCGAGTGACCAGTTCGCCGGAAACTTCTCCCATCCCATCGCGTCAGCCACAAAGATCTTTGCGCCGATGAACACCAGCAGGATCGACAGCGCGTATTTCAGATAATGAAAACGGTGCAGCACGGCGGCGAGTGCGAAGTACAGCGCCCGCAGGCCAAGGATGGCGAAGATGTTCGAGGTATAGACGATGAACGGGTCCGTCGTGATGGCGAACACGGCAGGCACCGAATCCACTGCGAACACCAGGTCGGCGATTTCAACCATCACCAGCGCAAGAAACAAGGGCGTCGCAAACCGCCCCATGCGGCCCGTCGCGGGATCGGCCTGTTTCACGAAAAAGCTGTTGTCATGCAGCGTATCCGTCACCTTCATGTGCTTTTTCATGAATTTCAGGACCGGATTTTGCGAGATGTCCATTTTCTTATCATCGGTCATCATCATCCTGATGCCGGTAAAGATCAGGAACGCCGCAAAGAAGTACAGGATCCAGCCATATTGCGCGACCAGCGTCGCCCCCACACCGATCATGATACCGCGCAGCACGATCACGCCCAGAATGCCCCAGAACAGCACCCGGTGCTGATAGACGCGCGGGATGGCGAAATAGCTGAAAATCAGTGCAATGACAAAGACGTTGTCCAGGGCCAGCGTCTTTTCCACAACAAACGCAGTCAGGTAGAGTTTGCTTTCCTCGCCCCCGATCTGCCACCAGACAAAGGCAGAAAACGCAACGCCAAGGCTGATGTACAACGCTGACAGCTTCAGGCTTTCCGCCACCCCGATCTCGTGGTCTTCCTTGTTGAGAACGCCAAGATCAAACACCAGCAGCGCAATCACGACGCCGACGAACAGCAGCCACATCCAGACGGGCGTGCCCAAAAACAGCAAAAGCAAAAAATCCATACCGCGATCCTCTCTGTTTACAACGCGCCGAGAGGTTCGCCAGACGGAATTTGACCGGGCATGAACATCGAGCGTCACTCGATGCGGTCCGACATCACAGCATGGGTATGCTGCCAGAGGGGCCCGGTCCGCACCGCTGAAATGGGCGGAATCTGCGGCGTTTCAACCCCTTCGGACGAAAAGATCACGCCCCGGCCGCACCACCCCGGCGAAACTGCTTGAGCGGTCGGTGCCCCGACGCTATGCCCGGCAGGCAAGGAGAGCCGCATGAGCCTGAACACCTTTGGCCACCTGTTTCGTGTCACCACCTGGGGCGAAAGCCACGGACCGGCCATAGGCTGCACAGCTGATGGCTGCCCGCCCGGCGTCCCGTTGTCCGAAGCCGACCTGCAACCCTGGCTCGATGCGCGCAAACCCGGCACATCGAAATTCACCACGCAGCGCAAAGAGGCCGACGTCGTGCGCATCCTGTCAGGTGTGTTCAACGGGCTGACTACGGGCACGCCGATTCAGCTGATGATCGACAATACGGATCAGCGGTCCAAGGACTATGGCGACATCGCGCAGTCCTTCCGGCCCGGCCATGCCGATATCACCTATCACCAGAAATACGGCATGCGGGATTATCGCGGCGGCGGGCGGTCGTCGGCACGCGAAACGGCGGCGCGGGTGGCGGCAGGTGGCGTCGCGCGAGCGGCCCTGGCGGTGCTGGCACCGCAGGTGCGGATCACGGGCTACATGGTGCAGATGGGCATCCATGCGATAGACCGCGCGGGAATGGACCTTGCAACGATCACCCGGAACCCGTTCTGGTGCCCCGACCCGGTCGCGGCAGCGGCATGGGCCACGTATCTGGATGAACTGCGCCTGGCACACAACTCGGTGGGAGCAGTGATCGAGGTGGTGGCAGACGGCGTGCCCGCCGGCCTTGGCGCTCCGCTGTATGGCAAGCTGGATGCCGACCTCGCCGCTGCCATGATGTCGATCAATGCGGTCAAGGGGGTAGAGATTGGCGATGGCATGGCGGTCGCCGCCCTGACCGGGGTCGATAACGCCGATGAAATCCGCATGGGGC
>JAYSSN010000335.1:0-26752 GCA_043720555.1 Rhodobacterales bacterium
CGCAAAGTAGCGGGCGTTGCCGGGGTCGTCATCGAGAAAGCCCTGCATGAATTCTGGCCCGACCTCATAGGCTGGCTGGCTGATGGTTGGCCCGATCACCGCACTGATCCGGCTGCGGGTGGCCCCCAGCCGCTCCATCGCGTCAACCGTCGCCTCCAGCACGCCGTCCCTGGTGCCCCGCCATCCGGCGTGCGCCGCACCGATCACACCGGCCTGAGGATCGTGAAACAACACCGGCTGGCAATCGGCAGTCAGAACGCCCAGCAGCACTCCCGGCGTGACCGATACCATCGCATCAACCTGCGCGCGGTCCGTCAGCGCGCCCGTCACCGTGACCACCGACGCCGAATGCACCTGATGTACGGTCACAAGCTGGTGGGGCGGCACAGCCATCGCGTCGGACACCCGGTCACGGTTGATCTGCACCGCGTCGGACAAATCCGAAGACCCCGGCCCGCAGTTCAGCCCGGCAAAGATGCCCGACGATGCCCCGCCCTTGCGCGTGAAAAACCCGTGCCGGGCAGGCAGCGTGTCAGAAGTGATGATCTCGAGCATCAGGCGATTCCCGGTGGCGGCAGGCTTGCAGCTGGATGAAGGGCGAGCACTTTGAATAGCTGGCCCATTTCGGTGGCGCTGGTCAAGCGGTGCAACGCAGCAAGATGCGATGCAAGCCGTTCGCCTTGCAGTTGCGCGGCCAGCCGCGCGCTGCGTGCCTGAATTCCCAGCGCGGTCAGCAATGCCCCTTGCGTCGTAAAGACCGCGCGGGCGGGGGCCGCGCTGTGCGCGAGCGCCTCAAAATCCACATGCGCTGTCAGATCGGCCTGGCCCGGCTCGGCCAGCGGATCGGCAAAGTTATGATCGCGCAGCGCCTGAAACGTGTCGCCGCCGGACCGCCAGCCGCCATAATCGACAATCATCGCAGCCCCGCCATGCGCTGCGATGACCGCACCGATCTGCGCGACAATCGGCGTGGCTGCCGGGCAGACCTCGACGATATCGCCATCAGTCGTATCAGCCAGCCGGTGATCCAGCAGGCCAAGGGGCACCGGGGCGTTGCGGCCAAGGCGCAGATGGCCATCGGCGACGCCTACCACGGTCTCGGCCCACCCCTCGCCGTCGCGGATGAACTGGCGGATGGGCAGAGCATCAAAGAACTCGTTGGCGATCAGGAACAGCGGCGCATCCGGCAGCGCGCCGACATCCGGCAGCCATTCCACGGCGTACGCGGCTAGCGTCGCCGCTTGCACACCACGCAATGTGGCCGAAGCCTCCAGCAGACAAAGCCGCATCCCGGCATGGAAACCCGCGACCGCCCGCGTTGCGCGCAGCGCGTCAGCCATCAAGGTGCCACGTCCGGGCCCCAGTTCGGCGAGCGTAAAAGGCACAGGCGAGCCCTGATCCAGCCAGCTTTGCGCAAGGCATAACCCCAAAAGCTCGCCGTACATCTGGCTGATCTCGGGTGCTGTGGTGAAATCGCCCGCTGCGCCGAACGGATCGCGCGTGGCGTAATAGCCGTGGGAGGGATGCAGCAGGCACTCGGCCATGTAATCGGCCAGTGTGATCGGCCCGCCCGCGCTGATCCGCCGGACCAGCAAAAGGGCCAGCGGCGTCATGCCGGCCGGGCGCGCCAGATGAACCACAGGCCAAGCGCAATCATTGGCAGCGACAGGGACTGTCCCATGGTCAACCCATAGCCTCCGATGTGGAACGCCAGACCCAGCGGATTGCCGTCACTGACAAACTGCGCATCGGGCTGGCGCACGAATTCGACGATGAAACGCGCGGCCCCGTAGCCCGCGACGAACAGCCCCGTCATGCGCCCCGGCGTCTTGAACCATCCCCGCCGCCAGCCCAGCCACAGCAGCGCCGAGCCCAAAAGCAGCCCTTCCAGCAGCGCCTCGTACAACTGGCTGGGATGGCGCGCGCACACGCCGATCAGCGAAGGGCAGGTCTGCGCGGCCGTGCCGGGGAATGCCACACCCCACGGCAGATCTGTGGGGCGCCCCCACAGTTCGGCATTGATGAAATTGGCAATCCGGCCCAGAAAAATGCCCGTCGGTGCCGCCATCGCCATCAGATCACCCAGCTTCAGCGGTGCGATCCCCTCACGCCGGCAAAACAGCAGCCCCGCGACAACGACGCCGAGAAAACCGCCATGAAACGACATGCCGCCTTCCCAGACGCGGGGAATAAGCAGCGGATTGGCGAGGTAGTAATCCAGCCGGTAAAACAGCACGAACCCCAGCCGCCCACCCAGTATCACACCCAGGATAACCCAGGTGAACAACCGCTCGATCTGTTCGGTCGTGGCGGGGGCGGGCCCCGTCCACAGCGCCGGATTGCGGATCGCGCGGTTGATAAGCCGCCAGCCGACCAGCAGGCCCACGATATAGGCCAGCGCATACCAGCGCAGCGCGAAGGTGATGCCGAAAGCCTCAAAGCTGAACAGTTCGGGCGCGATATCGGGAAAGGGAATGTAGTCCATTGTCATCCTTGGTGCCGCACGCGCCCGTTGTCTGGTGCGCGCGGGGGGAAGTCAACCTTGCGCCACGCCCTGCGGCGGACCATATAAGGGATAGCAAAAGAGGTGCTCCATGCAAACGCGCAACAAGTTTTTCGATGACATGTCGCAGTTGATGACCAACGCCATGGGCGTCGCCCAAGGGGCCAAGACCGAGGCGGAAACCGCGATGAAAGGGTTCGTCGACCGCTGGCTTGCCGACCGCGATTTCGTGACGCGCGAAGAGTTCGACGCCGTGCGGGCGATGGCCCAGAAAGCGCGCGAAGAAAATGACGCGCTATCAGGACGGCTTGCGGCGCTTGAGGCCAAGGGCAAGAAATAACCGCAACGCGACAGCGTCCGGCGGGCGGTGCGAAAACGGTGTGAGGTTTCCACAAAACCCGAACGTAGCCGAATGCAAAGCCAGCCAGGGCGCGCCATCCATCAGTAACGCGCACAAAGGCTGCGATAAAACCGTGCCCGACGGATGCGGGGGACCGCGTCGGCCTGTTGGCGTTGCACCACAAGCTGTCGGCTTGCCCCGTGGTGTGAGGCCGTTGTTGCGCCAAAGCCGCCGTGGTGCATGTGCAAGCGCGGCGCTCTGGTCAGACCACACCGCGACCGACGCCCATGCAGGTGCCGCTCAGCGCTTCTTGCCGATGCGGGGTTCGGTTCCGGCGCGCAATCGGGTGATGTTGGCATGGTGGCGCACAAACACCAGCGCGGCGAGGATGATGACAAGCATCACCAGCGTGGGATACCCGAACACCAGCGCCCAGACGGCCGCGAGCCCCGCCGCAACCAGCGCCGACAGCGATGAAATCCGCGTCCCCAGGGCCGATAGCAACCAGGTCGCGCATGTCGCCAGCCCCACCGGCCAGGCCAATGCCAACAGCGTGCCAAGGAACGTCGCCACCCCCTTGCCGCCCTTGAAGCCCAGCCAGACCGGGAACAGATGCCCCAGAAATGATGCCAGCGCCGCCAACTGCGCGGCGTCCGGCCCGACCGACCACCGCGCCAGCAATACTGCGACCCCGCCCTTGGCTGCATCCAGGATCAGCGTCGCAAGTGCCGCTCCCTTGTGGCCGGTGCGCAGCACGTTGGTGGCCCCGATATTGCCCGACCCGATCTGGCGCAAATCGCCCAGCCCCATCACCCGCGTGATGATGATGCCAAAGGGGATCGCGCCCAGCAGATAGGCCAGCAGCGCCACCAGGACCAGGGCAAACGGGCCAGAGGTGATGTCAGGGATCACGCGGAAAATACCTCGGTTCCGGCCACGAATGTGCGCAGAACCTTACCCTCCATGCGCGCGCCGTCAAACGGCGTATTCTTCGACTTTGACCGCAAGGTGGCCCGGTCCAGCACGAATGGCGTATGCGGGTCGAACAGCACAAGATCGCCCGGTGCCCCTTCCGCCAGCCGCCCCTGCGGCAGGCCAAGGCGGCGCGCGGGGTTCAGTGACAACGCCCGCCACAGGGTCGGCAGGTCCATCTGCCCGGCATGCACAAGGCGCAAGGCCGCAGGCAGCAGCGTTTCCAACGCCACCGCGCCCGCGGCAGCCTCTTCAAATGGCAGGCGCTTGGATTCCTCATCCGCAGGCGTATGAAAGCTGGATATCACGTCGATCAGGCCCGTCGCCACCGCCTCGACCATCGCCAGCCGGTCGTCTTCCGAACGCAAAGGTGGGTTCAGCTTGAAGAACGTGCGGTAGTCGCCCACATCCAGTTCGTTCAGCGTCAGGTGATGGATCGACACCCCCGCTGTCACATCCAGCCCGTTCTTCTTGGCGCGTTCCAGTGCAGGCAGGCTGCGCGTGGTCGTGATCTGGTCCGCATGATACCGCACGCCCGTCATTTCGACCAAGGCCATGTCGCGGTCAAACCCCATGCGTTCGGCCATCGGATGCACCGCCGGAATGCCCCGCAGGCTGGCAAACTTGCCCGAAGTCGCTGACGCCCCCGCCGACAGGCCGGGGTCTTGCGGATGGCCGATCACCAGCGCCCCCAACGATCGTGCATAGGACAGCGCGCGGGACAGCACCTTGGTATCCGTTGTCACATGACCGGCATCGGTGAACGCAATGGCGCCTGCATCCAGCAGAAAGCCGATCTCGGTCATCTCGCGCCCCAGCCGCCCCTTGGTCAGGGCCGCCATATGCCGGATGCGTACCGGGCTTTCAGCCGCGCGCCGCGTGACGAATTCCAGCAACTCCGGCGTATCGATGGCGGGCGTGGTGTCCGGTCGCGCGATGATCGTCGTCACCCCCCCCGCCGCCGCCGCCAGCCCGGCCGATTTGAACGACTCCCGGTGCCGCTCGCCCGGCTCGCCGATCTTGACGCCCCAATCCACGATGCCGGGGGCAAGCGGGTGGCCGCCGCAGTCGATGATGATTGCCGATTTCGGGGCAGGGCCGTTGATGGCGGCAATCAGCCCGCCCCGCAGCGTCAATGTGCCCAGTGCATCGGTGCCGCCTTCAGGGTCGATCAGGCGCGCGTTGGTCAGGTGGATGGTCATCGTCATTCCTTTGCCGCCCGCATCATCCCGCGATCCAGATGATCAGGGCGGTTAGCCCGAACATCACCAGCAACGCAAGTGTGGCCACCATCCCCCCCATCCGCGCATCCGACATGGGGGGTTTGCCGCCCGCCAGCACCCCTTCTGCCGACGACGTGGGCAGGGGTTCAAACCGCACCGGCGGTACCTCCTCGGCGTATGTTCCCATCAGCCTGACCGTCGGGGCGGGTCGCAGCACGGCTGCCTGCCCGCCAAAGGCCTGCGCGCGCAGTGTCAGCACATGGCCCTGATACGCATCGAGCATCCCCGCATCCGTTGCAATCTGCGCCTGTGCCACCGCGTTGCCGTCGGTCAGGTAGGCGGCAAGGCCGATGGCCGCGATATCGTCAGAATGAAACACGTCGATCTGCGTGACATCAATCGCCGCCACTCCCAACAACCGCGCCGCCGCATCGGGGCGCAAAGGCGCCACCACCCGCCCCGGTTCGGGTGCCGCATCCGTGTCGCGCAGTACCGCCACCTCCGCTGCCGTCATATCGAGAGCGAAGACGCGCAGGGTATGGCGTTCGTTCTTGGGGATGGGGATGGTCATGCTGCATACCCGGCGGGGCGTGGGCTTGCGTGCACCGTTGCCAACCCAGTCGACAAATTGGCGCGTGCAGGCGCGCACATAACCCCCGCCCTCACACCATAACCCCAACTGCCTTGCGTCCCCGCTCTGCGCGCAGGTTCCGCGCGAGCAGGTCCATGCAGGCCATCCGCACTGCGACCCCCATTTCCACCTGCTCCTGAATCACCGATCGGTTGATGTCATCGGCCAGCTCGCCATCAATCTCCACCCCCCGGTTCATCGGGCCGGGGTGCATCACGATAGCATCCGGCTTGGCAAAGCTCAGCTTTTCCGCGTCCAGCCCGAAGCGGTGGTAATACTCGCGTTCGGATGGGATGAATCCGCCATCCATCCGCTCCTTCTGCAAGCGTAACATCATCACCACGTCCGCGCCTTGCAGGCCCTTGCGCATGTCGTCAAACAACTCGCACCCGAAATCCTGCACCCCCGCAGGCATCAGCGTGGGCGGCGCTATCAGGCGCAGGCGGTTTTCCATCTTGCCCAGCAGGATCAGGTTGGACCGCGCCACGCGCGAATGTGCGATATCCCCGCAAATCGCAATCGTCAGCCGCTGAATGCGCCCCTTCGCCCTGCGGATCGTCAGCGCATCCAGCAGCGCCTGTGTCGGATGTTCATGCCGCCCGTCTCCTGCGTTCAGCACCGCGCAGTTCACCTTGGACGCCAGCAGGTTCACCGCCCCCGAACTGGGGTGACGCACCACCAGCAGATCCGGGTGCATCGCGTTCAGCGTCATCGCCGTGTCAATCAGCGTCTCGCCCTTTTTGACGGATGAGTGGCCCACCACCATATTCATCACATCCGCGCCCAGCCGTTTGCCCGCCAGCTCAAAGCTCGCCTGCGTGCGGGTGGACGCCTCGAAGAACATGTTGATCTGCGTCAGCCCCGCCAACGTGTCCGATTGCTTTACCGTGCGGCGGTTCAGATCGACATAGCGGTCGGCCAGATCAAGGATGGTGACAATTTCCTGCGGCGAGAGGTGTTCGATGCCCAGCAGATGGCGTGCGCGAAAACTCATGGCTCTCCCCGATCCCCGTTTCGCCGCTTATAGAAAGCGCGGCGGCGGGCGGCAACGCCTTATGCAAAGCGGCAAACATGCCGCGACAGGTAGTTGCAGCAGCAAAACCAGCGCTGCACCAAAGCCGGCATGAGCCCGCGCCGCGGCTTTGGCATCGACGTTTTCGCAGGTGTTCCCGGCCGGCGTTTTGATAACGTCGCTGCCCCGGCCCACCCGTTTGGCCAGCGCGTAACGCTCGCCCTCGCTCATTGCAGGCCCCAAACCGCAGCCGTTCAACAGCAACGGCAACGGCTGCAACCGCTCCTGCGATCGATATTCCGCATTGCCGGACGATCCTGCGGCAGTGAACGCCGCACGCCCGTCAAGGCAGGGTTGTCCTGCCCCCGGCGCGGCTCTAGCCTGCGCCCATGGGAATCGGGGAGCATCTGGATACGCCGGACGGCTGGCAGGCGGCACTGCATGCGCTTGCCTGGCAGGCTGATCTTGGCGTGACCGACCCGATCACCGACACCCCCATCTGTCGTTATGATCTGCCGTCGGAATCCCCGCGCTTTGCCGCCGCGGCACCGCTGGCAGCACAGGCGCCGCCTCCTGCATCTGCAAATGATCCCGTGGCTACCGCGCAGACCGCCGCAGATGCCGCCCGGTCGCTGGATGAACTGCGCGACGCCGTCGCCGCATATGACCATTGCGATCTGAAACGCGGCGCGCGCACCCTTGTGTTTTCCGATGGCAACCCTGCTGCCCGCCTGCTGATCCTGGGCGAAGCCCCCGGCCGCGATGAAGACCGGGAGGGCCGCCCGTTCGTGGGCCGCGCGGGCCAGTTGCTCGACCGCATGTTTGCCGCCATCGGCCTGTCGCGCACCAGCCCCGACCCCGCCACGGCGATCTACATCACCAACGTCCTGCCCTGGCGCCCGCCGGAAAACCGCGATCCGACCGCGGATGAGGTCGCCATGATGCGCCCCTTCGTGCTGCGCCATATCATGCTTGCCGACCCTGATGTGATCGTCATCATGGGCAACACACCACTGGCTTGCCTCTTTCACGACAAGGGCATCGTGCGCGCCCGTGGTTTCTGGCGCGAGGCGCTTGGCAAACCCGTCCTGCCCATGACGCATCCCGCCTACCTGCTGCGCAACCCCGATGCCAAGCGCGAAGCGTGGGCCGATCTGCTGGCGCTGCAGGATCGCCTGACATGACCCGGCTTGACGACACCCGCACCTTCATCCCGGTCCGTATCGCGGTGCTGACGGTCAGTGACACCCGCACCGCTGCCGATGACCGTTCCGGCGATACGCTGGTCGAGCGGCTGACAGGCGCGGGCCATACCCTCGCCGCGCGCGGCGTTGTTACCGATGACCGCCCGATCATTGCAGCGCAGTTGCGCCGCTGGTGCGCCGACCCCGCCATCGACGTGATCCTGACCACCGGCGGAACCGGTCTGACGGGTCGCGATGTGACGGTCGAGGCGCACCGCGATGTCTACGAGAAAGAGATCGAGGCATTCGGTACCGTGTTCACCATCGTCAGCATGGGCAAGATCGGCACCTCTGCGGTTCAGTCGCGTGCCTGCGGCGGCGTGGCGCAGGGCACCTACCTGTTCGCGCTGCCCGGCAGCCCCGGTGCCTGTCGGGATGCCTGGGACGAAATCCTGCAATGGCAGCTCGATTACCGCCATAAGCCCTGCAATTTCGTTGAAATTTTCCCCCGGCTGACGGAAAAGCAGCGTAGGAAATAACGAAAACCTGCGTATCACAAAGTGCCCGCCTGCAGCCCGCGTCACCAGAATGTTGGTGGCGGCGTCTGCGGATTGGCCTAGAATAACTGCACGGTGAGCAAGGAAAATCATGCGGTTCTTCACGCGCAGCATCATGGGTGTGTTTCTGGCGGCGGTCACCTTTGGCCTGCTTGCACTTGCAGCGCAGATTGTCATCAGCGCCGCACGGTCCCGGCTGGCGGATCAAGGACCGGCCCCTGCGCGCGAAGAGCGGGTGTTTTCGGCGAACGTGGTGACCGTGGAACCCGCAACCATCGCGCCCACTCTGACCGCCTATGGCGAGGTCCGTTCGCGCCGCACGCTGGAATTGCGCAGCGCCGTGGGCGGTCAGGTCGTTGATCTGGCACCCGGTTTTGAAGATGGCGCAACCGTCGCGCAAGGCGATGTGCTGATCCGCCTCGACCCTGCCGAAACCACATCCGCCCGCGATCTGGCCGCCGCCGGTGTGGCCGAGGCGACAGCGGAACAGGACGCAGCCGCCGCCGACCTTGCCCTTGGGCGGGATGATCTGACCGCAGCCGAAGGCCAGCGCACCCTGCGCGCACAGGCCCTGTCCCGCCAGCAGGACCTGCGCACGCGCGGCCTCGGGTCTGATGCGGCCGCAGAAGAGGCGGCCCTGGCCCTGTCATCCGCCGACCAATCGGTGCTGGCGCGGCGCCAGTCGATCCTGCAGGCCGAAGCGCGGGTGGATAGCGCCGCATCCGCCCTGATGCGCGCAGGCATCAGCCTTGCCGATGCCGAACGCGCCTTGCGCGACACCGTGATCCGCGCGCCCTTCGATGGCCGCCTTGCGCAGGTCAACGTCGTGCAGGGCGGCCTTGTCAGCCCGAACGAAGCGTTGGCCCAAATCGTCGATCCCACGGCAATTGAGGTGATGATCCGCCTTTCCGCCAGTCAGGCCGCGCAGTTGCCGGGGATCGGCGCCGCCCCGACGCTCTTCACCGTGCCCTCCGACAAAGCGGGTGCGGGGGTCGCCGCCAAAGGCATCCTGACCCGCGAAGGTGCTACCGTGGGCGCCGGTGAAAGCGGGCGCGTGGTGTTTGGCGCGCTGTCGCAGGTGCAGGGCCTGCTGCCCGGTGATTTTGTCACCGTGCAACTGCGCGAACCGCCGATGCCCGGTGTGGCCTTGTTGCCAGCGACGGCGGTCAGCGCCGATGGCACGGTGCTGGTGCTTGGCGCAGAAGACCGGCTGGAAGAAATTTCCGTCACGCTGCTGCGCCGTCAGGGGGATGATGTGATCGTCGCCCCCGGTGCCGCAGCGGGGCGCGAGGTGGTGGCGGAACGTTCGCCCCTGCTTGGCGCAGGCATCCGCATCACGCCAGTGCGGCCCGGTCTTGTCACGCTGAGCGACGACCGCCGCGCCGCCCTGATCGCGCTGGTGCAGGCCGCCGACATGGACCCTGCCGAAAAGACCGCCGCGCTGGATATGCTGGCGCAGGAACAGGTGCCCGCAGATCTGATCGCGCGCCTTGAAACCACGGCGGGGGGTTAGGGCGATGGCGCGCGGGGCTGACGCAGGCCGGGGCCTGATCTCCTACTTTACCCGGCACGGCACTGTGGCCAATCTGCTGCTTGCACTGATGATCGTGCTGGGGCTGTGGGGGGGCAGCCTGATCCGTGCGCAATACTTCCCCGATGTCATCGTGTCTGCGGTCGATGTGTCGGTGACGTGGGACGGCGCGGGGGCCGACGATATCGACCGCGCCATCGTGCAGGTGCTGGAACCCGCACTGCTGGCGGTGGATGGCGTGGCCAACGTGACATCCCTGTCGCGCGAAGGCCAGGCGTCGGTCGGGCTGGAATTCAATCCGGGCAAAGACATTGCCGTGGCGACTGAAGAGGTGCAGATGGCGGTTGACGCCATCCGCTCGCTGCCCGATGCGGCGGATGATCCTGTCGTGCGGCAGTCCGTCTGGCGCGACGGCGTCACGGATGTGGTCATCACTGGCCCGGTCGGTCCCGATCAGCTGGCCCGCTTTGCCGATGAACTGGTAGGTCGCCTGTTTGCCGCAGGCGTCACGCGCACCACAATTCAGGGCCTCGTCGCGCCCCAGACCGTGGTCGAAGTCCCCGCAACTGCACTGATCCGCCACGATGTGACGATGGTTCAGATCGCCGAGGCGATCGCGGCCGCGGTCGCCACCGCGCCCGCAGGCGAAGTTGGCGACGGCTCCGCCCGCGTGCGCACCGGCACCGAACGCCGCAGCGCCGACCAGATCGCGGGCATCGTGCTGAAATCCACCCTCGACGGCACCACGTTGACCATCGGCGAAGTCGCGCAGGTCCGGACCGAAGGCGCCACACGCGGCCGGGCGGCCTTTGTCGGCGACAACCCCGCCATGACGATCCGGGTGGAACGTACCCCCGACGGCGACTCGATCCAGTTGCAACAGGCAGTGGCCGATGTGGCGACGGCCATGCAGGCGACCCTGCCGCCCGGCGTCAGTGTCGATCTGGTCCGCGCGCGGGCCGAACAGATCACCGACCGCCTTTGGCTGCTGTGGGACAATGCGGTGTCGGGCGTCGGGCTGCTCGTCGGCATGCTGTTCTTGTTTCTGAACACCCGCACCGCTTTCTGGGTTGTGATGGGTATTCCCGTGGCCACCATCGCTGCGGTCGGCATCATGTATCTGGGCGGCATCACCCTGAACATGATTTCACTTTTCGCCCTGATCCTGATCCTTGGCGTTATTGTGGACGATTCCATCGTGGTCAGCGAACACGCCGAATTCCGCATGCGGGTTCTGGGCGAGTCCCCGCATCTGGCGGCCGAAAACGCTGCCAGACGCATGGCTGGCCCGGTGCTGGCTGCCACCATGACCACGGTCATCGCCTTCTTCGGCCTTGTCGTCATCGGCGGCCGCTTTGGCGATCTGATCGCCGATATCCCCTTTACGGTCATCGCCGTGATGATCGCCTCGCTGGTCGAATGCTTTCTGATCCTGCCCAACCACCTCGCGCACGCACTCGCCAAAACCGCTCAGGACCGTTGGTACGACTGGCCCTCGCGCCAGATGAACCGTGTCATGGAACGGGTGCAGGCGGTAGTGATGCGCCCGCTTATGCGCTTTGTCGTCAGGGCCCGGTACCCGGTGCTTGCGGGCGCTGTCCTGCTTCTGGCAACCCAGGTGGCCCTGTTTCTTCGCGGCGACGTGCAGTTCCGCTTTTTCGATGGCCCCGAACAATCTTCGATCTCCGGCAACTTCGCCATGCTGCCGGGGGCCGACCGCGACGACAGCCTCGCCATGATGCGCGAATTGCAGCGCGCGACAGATGTCATCTCGGCCCGGCTTGCCGCCGAACAGGGGGCCGACCCCGTGGAATACGTGCTGGCCGAGGTTGGTGGCGGCACCGGGCGCGGCCTGGCCAGCGCCAGCACCAAGGACGCCGATTTGCTGGGTGGCATCGCGATTGAACTGATCGACCCCGACCTGCGTCCCTTTTCCAGCTTTCAGTTCATCGCCCAGCTCGAATCCGAAGTCCGCCCCCACCCCCTGCTGGAAGAACTGTCTTTTCGCGGCGGGCGCTATGGCCCCGGCGGCGATGCCATCTCTGTCGATCTTTACGGGGCCTCTGCCGAGGGGCTGAAAGCCGCCGCCGAAGATCTGAAATCCCGCCTGTCGCAATATCCGGAAGTGTCGGCACTGGAAGACAGCCTTGCCTACGACAAGGATGAACTGATCCTGAACCTGACCCCGCAGGGGCAGGCGCTGGGCTTTGGCATTGCCGATCTGGGCCGTGCGCTGCGCGACCGTCTGAACGGGATCGAGGCCGCAACCTACCCCGATGGCCCGCGCTCGGCCGCGATCCGCGTGGAACTGCCGAAGGGCGAACTGACCGCCGATTTTCTGGACCGCACCCTGATGCGTGCGCCCAATGGCAGCTATGTACCACTGGCCGATATCGTGACCGTTGACCGCCGCGCCGGTTTTTCATCCGTCTACCGCGAAAACGGCTTGCGCGTGGTGACCGTCAGTGGCGATCTTGCCGAAGACGACCCCGACCGCGCCGCCGAAGTGGACCGTGCCCTGCGCGAAGACATCATTCCTGCGATCGAATCCGCCCATGGCGTCGCCTCGCGTCAATCTGGCAGCGCCGCCCACGAGGCGGAATTTCTGGATGGTGCCCTGCAAGGGCTGATCCTGTCTCTGCTGGGGATTTACCTCTGCCTTGCCTGGATCTTTGAAAGCTGGGCCCGGCCGCTGGTCGTGATGTCAGTCATCCCATTTGGCCTTGTCGGTGCGATCTTTGGCCATTGGCACTGGGATATCCCGTTGTCGATGTTTTCCATCGTCGGCATGATCGGCATGTCCGGCATCATCATCAATGATTCCATCGTGCTCGTCTCCACAGCCGACGAATACGCCGTCCGGCGTGGCATCAGACCCGCGATCATCGATGCCGTATCAGATCGCCTGCGCCCGGTGTTTCTGACGGTGACAACAACCGTCCTCGGACTGACGCCGCTGATGTATGACACCAGCAGTCAGGCGCAGTTTCTGAAACCCACTGTGGTCACGCTGGTCTACGGCCTGGGTTTCGGGATGTTCCTCGTGCTGCTGGTCGTGCCCGCGATCCTGGCTGCGCAAGACGATATCCAGCGCATGATGCGCGCTGCGCGCCGCGGCCTCAGGCGCGGGCCGCGCGGTATCGTCGGGGGTGCCGCACTGGCAGCGGCTGCCCTGTTTGCCGGCGTGCTGGCCCCTGCGTTGCTCGGCGCGGGCAGCACAGCCCGCGCCCTTGGGATGTACGTGCTGGGGGCCGCGATCATCTGCACCGTGGCATGGGTGATCGGGCGCGTGTCCCTGAAACCCCGACGCGCTTAGCGCGTGATGATGACATGTGGACTCACGGCGACAGAAATCAGCCACTGGTTAGCGCAGAGTGCAACGGCGTGCGCCGGAAGGCCAGGATCGCAGATCCCCCAGCAATGGCAGAGGGCGCCACCTCGATTTTCAACGGATCATCAACCCGGGGCCTGCTCTAATCCGCCGGACAGCCCCGGATTTCCACCGCCTGCCCTTCACCGATCACCGTCACCACAACCCCCGCCCGATCCAGTGCAAATGGCGCCCCCGAGGGTGCCACCAGATCGGCCGCTGCAGTCAGATGACCCGCCGTCCGCATCGTCACCGCCTGCGACACCCAGACGTCCGGCAGGCCGGTTTCAATCACCACCGTTTCGTCCCGGCCCAGTTCGGGCAGATCCATGGATGCCGTCACGCGCAGCCCGTCTTCCGTCGGATCGACCGTGCAGGTTATCCCCGTCAGGCCCGCCTCGGCCGCGCTGACCGGCTGATCGCGCAATGCGGCCTTGATCGCCGGGTTCATCATACCGGGGCCGGTCAGCACCGTGTTGACCGACAGCATCGCTGGCACGCAGATCTCTTCGCACACCCCGATCTCGACACGTGCGCGCAGCAGCACCGGCAAGGTTGGGTCAAGCGGCGTCACCTCGATCGGCAGCATCAGCCCGTCATGATACCCAATGCTCACCATGCCAGAAATGTGAAAGACATCCGGGGTCGGCCAGTGAAACTGCACCGCGCCCAGATTCTCGGATCCAGACCAATCGAACAGCGGCGGAATGCCTGCCTCGCCGGGGCTGCGCCAATAGGTTTTCCACCCTGGCGCCAGCATCAGGGACATTCCTGCCATATGCGTGCCGCTGTCGGTCGCCCACCCTTGCACCAACGCGGCGTCAAGCACCGGGTCATCGGGGTTTGCATGCGCGGGCGCGGCCGCCAGTGCGACAAGGACAAGGATACATCTCATCTGACGCACCATAGGCAAGGCTTAGCGCATGGAAAGTCACATTCCGGCGACGCACGCCTGCGTGATTGCACTTGATCGCGCCTTGCATCATCTTGGCCACATGGACCTTGCGGGAAAACTGTTGATCGCCATGCCGGGATTGGGTGACCCACGGTTCGCTCATTCGGTGATTCTTGTCTGCGCCCATTCCCCCGAGGGCACCATGGGCCTGATCGTGAACAAGCCTGCGCCGGATGTCAGCTTTGATGGCCTGCTCGATCACCTCAACATCCCGCACCGTGGTCACAACCGCAACATACGGGTGCATTTTGGCGGCCCGGTCGAACGCAGCAGGGGCTTTGTGCTGCACTCGCAGGATTATGCGGGCGGCGACGCCACCATGCTGGTCGAAGGTGGCTATGGCATGACCGCAACCCTCGACGTGCTCGAAGCCCTCGCTGAAGGGAACGGCCCGATGGAGGCGCTGCTGGCCCTTGGCTATTCCGGCTGGGGCCCCGGCCAGCTGGAGGCCGAGATTTTGCGCAACGACTGGCTGACCGCAGATGCGCCGTCCGATCTGGTGTTTTCACCCGACGACAGTGGCAAATGGACCGCCGCCCTGCGCCACATGGGGATCGATCCGATCACCCTGTCTTCAGCAGCGGGACGGGCGTGAAATTATATAAAATCAATATATTACATGTACTTAAATCGCTTTTCCGCCGCATGCTTCCGCAAAAAAGCCCGTTGGCCGAAATCATTGACGAAACCAGCGCGAACTGTCAAAAAATTGCGTAGGGCATTGAATGGTATGGGAGTACCCGGAACATGGCGGGTGAAAATTTCATTCCTATTCACCGTAGGGCACCCAGACTGTCTTGACCTCTGTCGCAGCCCGTAGAAACGATTTCCCCTCGCCCTCAACCCCCATCCAGTCGCGCGCGCGGCCATGGTTCACCCAGGTCCGCTTGATATTGCTCGCGGCTTCCTTCTCCACCAGTCCCGACAGCGGCGTCGATGAAAAACACCAGACCGCATCCACATCCATATGCCCTGCCAGTGGCTTGGCCAGATCGCCATGCGCCCCGGTCACGATGTTGACCACTCCGGCGGGTACGTCCGACGTCTCCAGCACCTGATAAAAGTCCGTGGCCGCCAGCGGACCAGCCTCCGACGGCACCAGCACGCACGTGTTGCCCATGGCAATCGCGGGCGCCATCAGGCTGACCAATCCCAGCAGCGGCGCGTCATCCGGGCAGATCGCCCCGATCACACCGCAGGGCTCGTTCATTGCCAGCGCAATCCCCCGGATCGGCACCGATTTCGCGGCGCCGTCATACTTGTCCGCCCAGGCCGCATAGGTGAACAGCCGCTGGATCGCCACCTCTACTTCGGCCGCCCCCGGCTTGCCCGTCATGTCCTGAAGGCGCGCCGCAAACTCCGCCATCCGCGCCGACAGGTTTTCCCCGATGTAGTACAGGATCTGCGCCCGCGCGTGGGCGGTCATCCGCGCCCAGGCCCGGGCCCCCTGCGCGGCTTCCACCGCATTGCGAATGTCCTTGCGATTGCCCAGCCCCACATGACCCAACAGCTTGCCCCGCGGTGAAACCACCGCCCGCGAATACCCGCCATCCGGCCGGGCCTGTTTGCCACCCACAAACATCTTCGCCGTGCGGTCGATGCCATCAACCGCCACCACGTCTGTCGCCACCTTCACCAACGGTTTCAGCACCTTCGCCACACGCGCAGGCCGCACATAGGACATCAGCCCTTCCCAGCCGCCCTCGCGCCCGAAGCCGCTTTCGCGCACCCCGCCAAAGCCCGCCGCGGCGTCGAACATGTTGGTGCCGTTCACCCATACAATCCCCGCCCGCAGCTTGGGGGCGATATCCAGCGCGAGGTTGATGTTCTCACTCCACACCGTCGCCGCCAGCCCATAGCGGGTGTTGTTCGCCAGATCCACCGCTTCGCCCGGTGTGCGGAATGTCATGGCCACCAGCACCGGGCCAAAGATTTCTTCCTGCATCAGCGTGCTCGCCGCCGACAGGCCAGTGATCAGAGTCGGCGGATAAAAACACCCCTCTGGGACCACGCAGGCCGCGCGATATGTCTCGCCCTCGGCATTCGCGTCCACCATTCTGGTGATGGCTTCCAGCTGCACCGGATCCACAATCGCGCCGACGTCGATGCACTTGTCCAACGGATCACCGATGCGCAAGCCATCCATCCGGCGCTTCAGCTTGGCATAGAACCGCTCCGCCACGCCCTCCTGCACCAACAGGCGTGATCCGGCACAGCAGACCTGGCCCTGATTGAACCAGATCGCATCGACCAATCCCTCGACCGCACTGTCCAGATCGGCATCATCAAACACGATGTAGGGCGACTTGCCACCCAGTTCGAGCGTCAGCGCCTTGCCCGTTCCCGCCGTAGCCTGCCTGATCGTGCGGCCCACAGCCGTGGACCCGGTGAAGGCGATCTTGTCGACGCCGGGGTGATCCACCAGTGCCGCCCCCGTCGCGCCATCGCCCGTGACAATGTTCAGAACGCCCTTCGGCAGCCCCGCCTCGCGGCTGAGTTCGGCAAACAGCAGCGCCGTCAGCGGCGTGTATTCGGCGGGCTTCAGCACCACGGTGTTGCCAGCCGCAAGGGCAGGGGCCACCTTCCACGCAACCATCAGCAACGGGAAGTTCCACGGGATCACCGCGCCGCAGACGCCCACCGGCACCTGATCCGGCAACTCGCTGTGCATCAGTTGCGCCAGACCCGCGTGGTAATAAAAGTGCCGTGCCACCAGTGGAATGTCGATGTCGCGGCTTTCCCGAATGGGTTTGCCGTTGTCCATCGTCTCCAGCACCGCAAACAGCCGCGACTGTTTCTGCACCAGCCGCGCCAGCGCATACAGCACACGCGCGCGCTGATGACCCGACGTTCCGGCCCACCTGGCCTGCGCCCGCCGCGCCGCCGCTACGGCCCGGTCCACATCCGCCACCGTGCCTTGCGTGACCTGCGCCAGCAGTTTGCCCGTTGCCGGGTTGCGCGTGTCGAACCCCGCACCAACGTCAGTAAACGCCCCATCAATCCAATGCCCGAACGCGCCCTTGTGGCGCGCGATCCAGGCCAACGCCTCGGCGTTGCCTTCCGGTGCCGGGCCATATTCCATGCTGTCGAAAATCTGTCTGACCGTTGGCGTGTCCATCGCTTATCCCATCGCATGGCGGTTGTGGGCCGAATAATGGCCGGTCAGGTGGTGTTCCAGCTGGCGTTCAAGATCGCCCAGCAGGGACGAAGCCCCGAAGCGGAACAGATCGGGCTGCAACCACGCATCGCCCAATTCATCCTTCATCATGGCCATGTAAAGCAGCGCGTCCTTGGCTTTGCCGATCCCGCCCGCGGGCTTGTAACCTACCTTCACACCGGTGCGGTCCTGATAATCCCGGATCGCCCGGATCATCGTCAGCGTCACCGGCAGCGTTGCGTTCACCGCTTCCTTGCCGGTCGAGGTCTTGATGAAATCCGCCCCCGCCATCATGCACACCAAAGACGCCCGCGCCACATTGCGCAGCGTCCCCAGCTCGCCCGTGGCCAAGATCGCCTTCACATGTGCGTCGCCGCCCGCCGCCCGCATCTGACGCATTTCGTCATACAGCGCCTGCCAGTTCTGCGTGAGGACATGGCGGCGCGAGATGACGATGTCGATCTCGGCCGCACCTGCGGCCACGCTTTCGCCAATCTCGGCAATGCGCAAATGGAAGGGCGACAGGCCTGCCGGAAAGCCGGTGGAAACGGCGGCTACCGGAATGCCCGACCCCGCCAGGGCCGCCACCGCCGCCGCAACCATGTCGTGATAGACGCAGACCGCCCCCACCCGCAGCCCCGGCACACCCAGCCGTTCCAGCATCCACGGCGCAACGGGCTGGCGCGCCTTGGCGCACAGGCGCTGCACCCGGCCCACGGTATCGTCCCCCGACAGAGTGGTCAGATCGATCAGGCTGATGGCCTTCAATTGCCACGCGGCCTGCCATTCCTTTTTCACCGTGCGCCGACCGCCCAACGTCGCGGCGCGGCGTTCGATGGCGGAAGTGTTGGCCTGCACCGCCGCGACCCAGTCAAGATCCAGCGGCATTCCCTCATTCCGGGGATGGGCCACTTGCGGCAGTTGGGTCGGGGTTTCGGTTGGGGAAAGCATCGCCGCCTCCGTATGATGCGCAAGGTTTGCATTGCAGCGCGGCCGAGGCAAGGGTAGCGGGGGCAGGTTTCTTGACTGAACAGTCAGAGATCCGGCGATTTTTCCGGCGGTGTATCGTCGTCATAGGTCGCCCAGCGCCGCCCGCCGCCCGCAGACGGGATATCCGCTTCGGGGATATGGCGGTGCATCTGCGCTTTGGCGATCAGGTTTGCGGTGATGGGGGCGGTGAGCAACAGAAACAGGGTGATCAGCGCCTCATGCCAGCTGAACACGCGCGCGCTGACAAATGACGCCACCATCGACGCGAGCAGCACACCCCCAAGGCCAACAGTCGTGGCCTTGGTCGGCGCATGCAGGCGCTGCATTGTATGGCGCAGCTTCAGCAGGCCAAAGCTGCCGGTCAACCCGAACGCCCCGCCGATCATGAGCAGGGCCGCCGCTACATATTCAGCCAGCTGCATCATTCGATGATATTTCCCCGCAACATGAATTTGCAGTAGGCGACGGTGCCGACAAAACCGGTCATCGCAAACAGCATCGCGGCCTCGAAGTTCAGACCGGACCCGGTCTGGATACCATACAGCACGATCAGCGCGATCGCATTGATCGCCATCGTATCGAACGCCAGCACGCGGTCCGGCATGCCTGGCCCGCGCAACAGCAGCCATAGATTCATCAGCAGGCCCAGACCGAAGCAGGCAAAGGCAAAATGGAGTGCGTAACTCAGGATCATTCGAAAATCCTTTTCAGCCGGGTTTCGTACCGCGCTTTGATGTCATCGCGGATGGCGTCGGGGTCAGGTGCGTGCAGTGAATGGATCAGCAAGAATTGTCCGCCGTCTGACATGTCGGCCGTCAGTGTGCCGGGGGTCATGGTGATGGTGCCCGCCAGCATTGTGATCGCCTCGGGCGAGGTCAGATCAATCGGGATCGGAATCCACGCTGATTTGATCTGGTCGTTCGGCATGAACAGGATGATCCTGGCCACCTGAATATTGGCCAGAATGATATCCCACAGCACCAGCAGGCAATAGGCACCAAGCGCCGGGATTGATCTGATCCGGGGGCGGTCGGGCCAATACGCCTCGGTCATGTTCGGGATCACGGCGGCAAGGGCCACCGCCATCACGATACTGCCGACCTTGAGTTCATTGATCAGCAGGAACCACACGGTGACCAGAAGTGCGGTCAGATAGGGGTGCGGGAACAGACGGCGCATCATGGCTGCACCCCCAGCTGAGTGGCCGCGATGTAGGGCGCTGGGGCGTGCAGGTACGCGGCCGTCACCTGCATCCAGTCCATCACTGGGCCCGCAAAAACCGTCAGCACCACCAGTGCGGCGGCCAGCGCAAAGGTCGCGGCAAAGGCCATGCCTTCGGGTGCGTGTGGCTCAGGTTCGGCCGGTGCAACATGTGCCTTCCAGAACAGCAGCGATCCCGCGCGCGCGAAGCCCACCATCAGCATGAAGCTGGTAATCAGCACAAAGCTCCAGATCAGGGCCGCATCATCACGCAGCGCATCAAGTATCAGCAGTTTGCCGATAAAGCCTGACAGGGGTGGCATCCCGGCCATGCCAATGGCAGCGGCCAGGTACAGCGCCGCGATCAGTCCGCCTTGCGCCATCGGGGGCAGGGCGACGCGCAGCGAGGAATGCGCCCGGCGGTCCGTCACCAGATCCGACACCAGAAACAACATCGCACCGGCGAGTGTGGAATGCACCACATAGTACAGCGCCGCCGCCATGGCCGCAGGCGTGAACGCGGCAATCGCCACAAAGATCATGCCCATCGACGCGATCGCCGCAAAGGCCGCAAGGCGTGGCAGCGACGCAGCCCCCAACACTCCCAGTGCGCCAAGCGTCAATGTTGCAAGGGCTGCGGGCAACAGCAGATCGGCATAAAGCAGGCCCGTCGCTGCGGTGGTCGTCGGAAAGATCAGCGTGAAGATGCGGATGACTGCATAGGCACCCACTTTGGTCATCACCGCGAACAGGGCCGCAACCGGGCCGGGGGCATTCGCATAGGTGCCAGGCAGCCAGAATTGCAGCGGCACAAGTGCCCCCTTGATGGCAAAGACCATCAGCATCAGCACACCCGCGACCCGGATCAGCGCCGTATCGCCCTGGGGCAGGGCGGCCACCTTCACCGCAAGGTCCGCCATGTTCAGCGTGCCCGTCACCGCATAGACTGTCGCCAGCGCAAACAGGAACAACGTCGATCCGATCAGGTTGAAGGCGATGTACTGCACCCCTGCGCGCAGCCGATCGCGCCCCGCGCCATGGATCATCAGGCCGTAACTCGCAATCAGCAGCACTTCAAAGAACACGAACAGGTTGAACGCGTCGCCGGTCAGAAACGCACCGCAAATTCCCATCAGCTGAAACTGGAACAATGCATGAAAATGACGGCCCCGCGCGTCCCAGCCTGTACCAATCACGTAAAGCTGGATGATAAGTGCAAGTCCCGCTGTCAGTGCCACCATCATCGCCGACAGCCGGTCGAGCACCAGCGCAATCCCGAACGGCGCAGGCCAGTTGCCCAGACGGTAGACCTCGGGGCCATTCTGCGTCGCCGCCACCAGCAGGGCGACCGAAACCGCGACCAGCAATACTGTCCCGGCGACCCCGAAGATGCGCTGCAACGCAAGATCGTGCCGCATCGCCAGCACGATCAGCGGGGCCAGCAGTGCAGGCAGCACCACAGGCATGATAATCCAATGAGACATCACGCGTCGTCATCCCCGGCCATGTCCACCCTGTCATGTCCGGCTTCAAGGTACGACCCGAGCGCCATCAGCAGGATGACCGCGGTCATCCCGAAAGAGATCACGATGGCCGTCAGCACAAGCGCCTGTGGCAACGGGTCGGTATAGCCCGCTGCGCCATCCCGGATGATCGGTGGCAGGCCGATCGCCAGACGGCCTGCTGCAAAAATGAACACGTTCACGGCGTATGACAGCAACGACAGGCCCACGATAACCGGAAATGTCCGTTGCCGCAGCATCAGGTAGATCCCTCCGGCGGTCAGCAATCCCACGGCAGCGGCGATCAGCAATTCCATCAGCGCCCCTCCGGCATCGGGCCGACATCAAATGCGGCCTGGTTCACCGTCTCGCCCGCGCGCAGCCCGATCCGTGACAAAGAAGCAAGCGCCAGCATGACCGCGCCCAGCACTGTCAGGAATACCCCCAGATCAAAGATTGCGGCGGTGGCCAGCTCGAACTCCTCCAGCGGCCAGATGTCGATGTATTCAAACCCCGACGTCAGGAACGGCAACCCGACAACCCACGCGCCCACCCCCGACAGCCCCGCGATGACGACGCCCCATCCGATGATCGCGTGATGATCAATCCGCTGCCGTGCGGCCGCCCATTCATATCCGCTTGCCATGTACTGCATCAGCAGTGCAATGGCGAAGATCAGTCCGGCCACGAACCCGCCCCCGGGCATGTTGTGGCCGCGCAGGTAGATGTAGGCCGCAACCATCATCGCAATCGGCAGCATCAGGCGTGTGGCGACGACCAGCATCATCGGATGGCGATCACCCGCGCTGCGCCGGTCCGGGCTCCACGCCATCAGACGGTCATTGGCGGCGCCCCCGGCCAGTATCGCCTCGGTCAATGCAAAGATCACGAGCGCGGCAATCCCCAGCACGATGATCTCGCCATAGGTGTCATAGCCGCGAAAATCCACGATGATGGTGTTTACGGCATTGGTGCCGCCCGCAGCCGGTTTGGACTGCGCCAGATGAAATCCGGAAATGGTCGGAAAAGCGAAATCACGCAGCATCAGCGCATAGGTCAAGGCGGCCACGCCTGCACCCGCGAGCCCCGCCACGATCCCGTCGCGCAGCCTGCGGGGTATCGTGCTTTCGACAGGTGTGGTCTTGGGCAGAAAATTCAGCGCGATCAGCATCAGCAGGATCGTCACCACCTCGACCGAAATCTGCGTCAATGCCAGATCGGGGGCCGCGAACCAGGCAAAGCCGACCGAAACCATCAGGCCGATCACGCCAAGCAGCACAAGACTGAGCAACCGGTTGCGGTGCGTTGCGAGCACGGCGAGCACCGCCAGCACCAGCAGCGCAAAAGCCACGGCAACCACCCATGGCACTGTCGTCGCCACGCGCGTGCCCGGCACGTGCAGGCCGCCGGAAAACGCCCAGACCCCGGCACCGGTAACAGCCAGGGTCGCAATCATGACATAGCGGGTCAGCGCCCCGTCGTGCAGACTGTCGCTGATCCACCGGGACAGCGCCGCGCCCTGCGCGATGATGGTATCAAAGATCTGTTTTGCATCGGGGCGTGGCAAGGCCCGCCACAGACGTGAAAGGCTGGGATAAAGCCCCAGAGCCATCAACCCGCCCCCAACCGCAATCGTCGACAACCACAGCGCGGCTGCCTCGACCCCGTGCCAATGCACGATCTTTACCGCAACCGGCGCACCCACCACCGCCCCGGTCGCTGCATCGACCAACCAGGCGACCACGGTCATCGGTACCACCCCGATCACGATCACCAGCACCGCAAGCACGGCCGGGGCGAGCCACAGCCCCGCACCGGGATCATGCGGTGCATGCAGGTCATCGGTGCGCACCGGGCCAAGGAACCCGTGCGCGAGGAACCGCAAACTGTAGCCCACGGACAACAGCGCGCCCACGGTGACCAGCAGCCCCAGCAACCACGGCGCGCCATACCCCGCGGTCGCAGCGGCCTGCTCCAGCATCATTTCCTTGGACAGAAAGCCGTTGAACGGCGGCAGGCCCGCCATCGACAGGCTGGCGACGAACGCAATCGCAAAGGTCACCGGCATCAGCCGGCGCAATCCGCCCAGGTGGCGCAGATCGCGGGTATGGGCGGCGTGGTCCACCATCCCGGCCGTCATGAATAGTGCGGCCTTGAACGTTGCGTGATTGATGATGTGAAAGATTGCGACGGCTGCAGCCGCCTTGGTGCCCAGTCCCAGCAGCATTGTGATAAGGCCAAGCTGGCTGACGGTGGAATAGGCCAGCATCGCCTTCAGGTCATCCTTGAACAGCGCCACCACAGCGCCAAGGATCATGGTCACCAGACCTGCCGTCGTCACGATGTAAAACCACGCGTCCGTCCCCGCGAGCACCGGCCACATGCGCGCCATCAGGAAGATCCCGGCCTTCACCATGGTCGCCGAATGCAGATAGGCCGATACCGGTGTCGGTGCCGCCATGGCATGTGGCAGCCAGAAATGGAACGGAAACTGCGCTGATTTGGTGAACGCCCCCAGCAGGATCAGGATCAGCGCCGGCAGATACCAAGCCGACGCCTGAATGGCCGCACCCCGCCCAAGGATGATCGACAGATCGTAACTGCCCGCGATCCCCCCGAGGATCAGCATTCCGCCGATCATCGCAAGCCCGCCCGCACCCGTGACCGCCAGCGCCATCCGCGCACCCTGCCGGGCTTCGGGCAGGTGGCGCCAATAGCCGATCAGCAGGAATGACGACAGCGACGTAAGTTCCCAGAAAATAAGCAAAAGCAATATGTTGTCTGACAGCACGATTCCCAGCATCGCGCCCTGGAACAGCATCAGGTACGTGTAGAACAGGCCCATCGGATCGGATGGCGAAAGATAGAACCGGGCGTACAGGATAATCAGCAGCCCCATGCCAAGGATCAGCCCGGCAAACAGCAGCCCCAGACCGTCCAGCATGAAATGCACGTTCAGGCCCAGGCCCGGCAGCCATGCAATCTGGGTTTGCACCAGATGCCCCGACAGCACCGCCGGGGCCTGCATCACCAGCAGCACGAACGCCAACGCCGTCACCGATCCCACTGACAGCGCACAGGCGGTGCGGCCAGCGCGGATCATCAGACCGGGAAGAAGCGCGCCCAGAAACGGCAGCGCTGCGATCAAGGCTAGGGACACTGCGTCCTCTTTCGGCTTCTCGTTCCGTCAGTTACGGCCGATGTGGGGCCTGCACCTTCTGTTTCAAGAAGGGGGGCGCGCGTCAAGCACAACCCGAAACGACCTTAGCTGTCACGCGCCGCGGCATTCTGGTCGATGAGGTAGCGTTGTGACAGCGGAATGGCCGCCGCACCCAGTGCGCGCGCTTGCGCCCCCACCGTACCTTCGCGGATCTGCGGGGCATCGACGCCTGCAAGGTCCATCCGGTGCAGGGCCGTACGCGTGCGCCGCGTCACCTCGGCCCGCACCGGGACGGGCATCCAGCCATCGATCAGCACGGCCTCCAGTTCCAGCAGGGTCGCGGCCGACAGGATCGCACTTGCCAGCCCATCGGCGGCTGTATCCATCCATGCTGAAAGGATGGGTTCGCTGACCTGCCAGGCGTCATGCTGTTCCCACAGATGCCCCGAAGGCTCGCCCGCGCGGTCCATCGCATCGGCCAGAGTGGACATCGACGCAACTGCCAGCAACCGGCGCATCCGCCCGTCGGGGCCCGGCACCGGGATCGGCCCGACACCCGCCGCGTTGCCCGTGCGCCCGGTGAACAGCTGCCCGTTCAGCACCAGACCACCGCCGATGAAATAGCCAAAATAAAAGTACAGGAAATCCTTTGGCCGCTCGCCCGTGCCAAACACCAGCTCGGCCCCGCATGCCGCCGTCGCATCGTTCTGCACATAAACCGGCATCTTTGTCAGCGCCGACAGTTCGGCCTGAATGTCACGGTCGCGCCAGGCGTCCATCTCGGCCTGCGGTGCCCCAATGACCTGCACCCAGTTCCACAGCTGAAATGGCATTGCGATGCCCAACCCGCCGATCCGTTCCTGCGCGGCGGCCGGCAGCGTCGCCGTCAGTTCCGGCAGTGCCACCGAGACGAACTCGATCACCGAGCCCGGCGTCGGATAGCGATATATCCTGCGGCGGGTAGCCCGCACCCGGCCAAGAAAGTCGATCAGGATCAGGTCCGCCGACCGCCGCCCGATCTTGAGCCCGAAGAAGTACGCGCCATCACCGTCCAGTGACATCGGCACCGATGGCTGCCCGATCCGTCCGCGCACAGGTTCGCCCCGCAGCAACAGGCCGTCCTGCTCCAGCCCGCGCATGATGACCGACACGGTTTGCGCCGACAGCCCCGTGATGCGCGCAATATCAGACTTCGCCAACGCCCCCTGATGGCGCACCAGCGACAGCACCAGCCGTTCGTTGTGCGCACGCATGCCGGACTGGTTGGTGCCGCGCAGACCAACATCGTCGGACGTCATGCGGTCAGCCGGAACATCTGCCACCACCTTGATGCCTCACGCTGGGGTCACAAAGGGCACGACGCCTTTGCGCAGGATTACATTGGCAAAAAGCGCAGGCTCGGACGTGGCCACGATCGTATGGGCCGCCCGGATGCGCGGATACAAGGCATCGCCACCCAGCGCCTGGGTCTTGTGGCCGTGCGCATGACACAGCGCGTCGATGCCGCGATGAATAGCGCCCGCCTGCGCGGGGTCATTGTTCAGCGCCGCACGAAAGATGCCGGGCGGAACGTCCGCATCAATCGGCAGCACCTGCAGAATCGCCTGTAACAGGGCCAGCACCCCGTGACCGTCCGCCCGCACCAGCCGGCGTGCATGATCCTGTGCGGGATAGTTGCCGTCGACCAGCGCGATCTCATCCCCATGGCCCATTGACCGCAGTGTGAACAGCAATTCTGGCCCGAGCACGGGTGAAATACCCAGTAACATCATTCGTCCTACATCTGGAATACACGCACAAACCATTGATTTAATGGAATATAAATGCCTGCACTCGCGTCCCTGTCTCTTGCTGCCGTGGCCTTTGCCGGCCTTTTGACACAAGATTCTCCAGCCCCACGTTGGGCCAAGGGCATAGCTGCTGTCAATAATAAATCACTCTGATTTATTTAACTTGACGCACCGTCGGGAATCAGGTTTCCTGCGCCCTATCGCAGCGGGATGCCGACTTTGCTTTTGCTGCGTAACCAAGGGGCCAAGCCTCAGAAAATTTTGGGAGGACTACCTATGAAATTCAACACCAAAGCGCTGCTGGGCGCTGCTGCCCTTGCGATGATCGCAGGGACGGCGTCGGCTGCTGATCTGGCTTGCCTGATCACCAAGAACAACACCAACCCCTTCTTCGTGAAGATGAAAGAGGGCGCCGAGGCTGCTGCCACCGCCGCTGGTCTGGATTTCCAGGCTTACGCTGGTGAGAAAGACGGCGACGCTGCTCCGCAGATCACCGCCATTGAGAACTGCATGGCTGCTGGCGCCAAGGGTATCCTGATCACGCCGTCGAACGACTCGGTCGGGCCGGCACTGAAAACTGCCCGCGCTGCTGGCATCCTCGTCATCGCTCTGGACACGCCGCTTGCGGATGCCGAAGCTCAGGACATCACCTTTGCAACCGACAACTTCGAAGCT
>JAYSSN010000336.1:0-26503 GCA_043720555.1 Rhodobacterales bacterium
GGGGCGACGGTTGCAAGGTCGGTGTTCTGCGTCGCCGCAATCTCGGTAAAGGCATGCATGATCCCGTACACCGTTCCGAACAACCCGATGAAGGGCGCGGTCGATCCGACCGTGGCCAGAAACCCGACGCCGGAATTCAACCGCTCCGATTCCCGCGCGATCGCCACATCCATCGCCCGATCGATGCGCGACTGCGCCCCCGCGATCAGCCCGCCATCCTGCCGGTGGCTGCGGCGCCACTCCAGCATGCCTGACGCGAAAATCTTCTCGGACGCCCCGTCCGGTGCCGCGCCGATCTTTTCAAAAAGCTCATCGAGCGGCTCGCCCGACCAGAACGCCCGGTCAAAAATCGCCGCTTCGGCCTTGGCCGCGCGGTACAGGATGAATTTTTGTACCATGATCGACCATGACCAGAAGGACATGACCAACAGCAGGATCATCACCAGTTTGACAGTAAAAGTGGCCTGCAAAAACAAGCCAAGCACAGAGAAATCAATCTCCTGCGCGATCGCAAGGGTTTCCGTTTCCATTCGCCTGCTCTTGTTATGGGCGGTCTGATGCCGCCGTTTGACGTGATTCTACAGGGATTTGAAGCGGATTGCCAACACATCCGCTTGATCGGGCGTATTTCGGCGCGATAGTCGCGCGGCCCGGTTGGCATCACGCCCGCACCGCCACCGACAAGGGCGCGAAGATCCGCGGCCTAGCCCCGTTTGCCGGACAGCCCGTCGCGCAACACTCCCGGCAGCCGCGCGGGCCTGGCCTGATCAGTCAGCGCCACCAGCGTGACGCAGCTTGCAAACAACCGTACATCCCCGCGCCAGACATCCTGCTGCAACACGATGCGCGCGCCGCTGACTGCCACGACGTCGGTACGCACGACAAGTTCATCATCGAACCGCGCAGGCCCCAGATAATCCGCCTCAACCCGCCGCACCGCAAACACGATGCCCTGCGTGGCCTTCAGCGCCACCTGATCAATGCCAAGGCCGCGCACCCATTCCGTCCGTGCCCGTTCGATAAAGCGCAGGTAGTTGGCGTAGTAAACGACCCCCGCAAGGTCGGTGTCTTCGTAGTAGACGCGGATGAGGTGGGTGTGGGTCATGGGCGAAAAGCCTCTGTCAGAATGTGCGATAAGGACACGCCCGGCATCCTGCCAGTGGCACGATGCCAGTACCGGCTGGCCCGCAGGCGCAAGCCGGACGGCCAATGCGGTGTTCCTGAAATATCCGGGGGCTGCGCCTGACCGGGTCGGCACGAATGCGCCCGCCCGTGGGCAGGCAGTCCCGGGTCAAAGCCAGGCAAACTCCTGACCAACACAATGCGCCGCAGCGGCCGCAGACGAAAATCCCCCATCACCCCACCCGTGCCGCCACCCGCCACGCATGGCTTGCATCCGCAACCATATCCGGCAGCACCGGATCATACCCCGCGCGGATCACGGCGCCGATTTCGGGCCGCAGCACCTCGATGCCCCCCACGCGCACCAAGGGCGACGCATCCACAAATGCCCGGTCCGACCACAGCAAGATTACCTGCACGGCCTGCGCCAGCGCCACTGCCGCGGCAGGCACCGCAGACAAATGCCCGTCCATCCGCACAAACACAAATGCCGCCCGGATCGCCCCCGCCTCGTCAAAACGGAACACCCGGTATTGATTGGCCTCGGCCGCCTCCAGCCGCGCTAGCAACCCGTCAAGCCCCACCACCAGCCGGTCGAGGTTCGGCACGCCGCGCAGCTCGTCCCAATCCCGGACGAAGAACACCATCAGGTTTGCCCCAAGCTCTGTATCCACTTCGGCGATGCTGTGACCCGCCAGTGTCACCACCGCCTCAAGCGCCCCCTTCACCACCGCCAACGTCGCGTCAGCGACCCCAAAAACCACGGGCACAATCGGCCGCCCCCAGCGGGCAAACAGATACGTGCCATCCGCACGGGTAAACAGGGCCTCAACTTCGGCAGGCGTCATCATGAAGGTGTCTCGCAGCAGGGATCCCGGCACAGCCTTAGAAAGCCATGCCGGAAATACAACCCCGTCATGCGCGCGCCGGGCCCGGAGTTGCCTTGACTTCCCACCCCCCCGGGCGTTCCCTTCCCTGCGGGGGAAACACAATGGATTGGACCGGCCTGACATCCGACGCCACGGCACACCTGCTCGCCACGCTGATCCGCTGCAAAAGCCCCGACCCCCCCGGCGATGAGGCGCGCGTGACCAAGGCGCTGGCCCGCGCCCTGCGCGACCTTGGCTTCACGCCCGAGGTGGACGAATTCGCACCGCACCGCTTCAACATTCTGACCCGGATCAGGGGCCACGGCACCCGGCCTGCGCTGGTTTTTTCCGCCCATACCGACACGCTGCCCGCAGGCAATGGCAGTTGGACCCACCCACCCTTCAGCGGACATATCGAAGCGGGCCGGGTGCATGGGCGTGGTGCCTGCGACATGAAATCCGGTCTGGTGGCGATGATTTCCGCCGCCGTCGCGCTGAAACGCACCCCCCTGCAAGGTGATCTGATCCTTGCCTTCACGGGTGGCGAAAGTTCTGCCTGCCTTGGCGCACGGCGGCTGGCCGAAACGGGTGCCCTGACAGGTGCCGGCGCACTTCTTGTCAGTGAACCCACCACCCTGCGTGTCGCCACCGCAGAGAAGGCCGCCTTGTGGCTGCGCGTCACCGCGCATGGCGTGGCAGGGCACCTGTCGGGTGGTGAGCAGACGGGCAATGGCGGGCAATCAGCCATCCTGACCATGCTCAGCTTTCTGCATCGTCTGCCGTCTGCCCTGCCACATGACCGCCACACGCTGCTCGGTCATGTCACCGTGAACATCGGCAAGATCGCCGGCGGCACTGCGATCAACCTGATGCCCGACCGGTGCACGGTTGAACTCGACCTGCGCCTGCTGCCGCATCACGACGCCGATGACGTACAATCGCGCGTGGCCGACATGGCGGGAGATGGCTTTGTATTCGACCGCATTGGCCTGAAGCCTGCAGTGGAAACGCCGCCGGAAGCCCCTTTCGCCGCGCTCTGCCTGCGCGAGGCCGCAGCGGTAACCGGCCTGCCTCCCGACCCCATCGGCGTCACCTACTTCTCGGACGCGGCCGTGCTGTGCCCCGCGTTCAAGCTGCCCATGGCCATCATGGGGCCAGGCACCTTGGGCGGATCAGGCGGCATTGACGAGAGCGTGGCGGTGGCCGATGTGATGACAGCGGCGCGGGCCTATGCGCAGATTGCAGCGGCGTGGCTGGGGTAGGATGGGCAATTCCGCCCATTTGCGCGTTGCCCGCGATCCCTCCAATGCCGGTGTCGCGGACCACGCCGACAAGCGCCGTTGATCCTGCGGCCGTGCCGCAAAGGCCACGGCCGCAGCCCTACTCCACCTTCAGCACAATCTTCCCGATGTGGCCGCTGCTTTCCATCCGCCGATGGGCGCCTGCCGCATCCTCCAGTGAAAACTCCGAATCCATCACCGGCGCGAAAGTCCCGCCCGCGATCATCGGCCAGACGTGGCGCTCCACTTCGGCCGCGATGCGCGCCTTGGCAAGGTCGGACTGCGGCCGCAGGGTTGACCCCGAAATCGTCAGCCGGCGCATCATCACCTCGGCAAAGTTCAGCTCCACCTTCGGGCCTTGCAGAAAGGCGATCTGCTGCAGCCGCCCGTCATCGGCCAGCGCCTTGACGTTGCGCGGCAGATAGCTGCCCCCCACCATGTCGAGGATCAGGTTCGCCCCACCCATCGCCCGCAAGACTTCGACCCAATCCACATCGTGGTAGTTCATTGCCCGTTCGGCCCCCAGCCCTTCGCAGGCGGCGCATTTCGCGTCCGACCCGGCGGTGGTGAACACCCGCGCGCCCAGCGACCGCGCAATCTGAATGGCCGTCGTGCCAATGCCCGATGAGCCGCCATGCACCAAAAACCGCTCGCCCCCCTGCAGCCCGCCGCGCATCACCACGTTGGACCAGACGGTAAAGCACGTCTCCGGCAGGCAGGCCGCCGCCTTCATGTCGAGCCGGTCCGGCACCGGCAGCGCATGGTCGGCGTGGCACAGCGCGTATTCCGCATACCCCCCGCCGGGCAGCAAGGCACACACCCGGTCGCCCGGCGACCAGCGCGTCACCCCCTGCCCCATCTCCACCACCGTTCCCGACGCTTCCAGCCCCGGCAGGGGCGACGCGTTCGCAGGCGGTGCATAAGCCCCCGCCCGCTGCAAGGCATCAGGGCGGTTCACACCCGCATAGGCCACGCGGATCACGATCTGCCCGTATCCCGGCACGGGTACTGGCTTCATCACCGGCACCAGCATGTCGGGACCGCCGGGAGCGCTGATTTCAACAGCACGCATCAGGTGCGATTCGGGGATATTCAGTGCCATGTGCCCTCAGCGTTTGAAATCGCGAAACTGGCCCGGCAGGTCATCGGGCACCATCGGCGCGCGGATCTTTGCAAGCCATGCCAAGGGTCCCTCCATCACGGCCTTGCCCAACGGGTTGGCCTTGACCGACGCCTTGAACTTTTCAAACTGCATCACGTCGTCGATGCGCCGGTCCAGAAACGCCCATGTTGCCTGATGGTCCGGGGAATCATCGCCCAGCCAGAACAGCACCGTGGCCCCGTACACCCCCGAAAGCGTCGCCCGTTTGGTGTACCAGCTCAGGTCCCGCTGACTGTCGCCAAGCGCCACCCAGATCGCATCCGCCGTGCCCCAGATGGCCTTCGCCCCGTCCAGCGCATGCTGTGGCAGCGCAAAGAATGTCGTCCCGCGCCGCACCGCTTCCTTATCGGCGCCTTCCAGCCGCAGGCGTACCGCCCGGGCGATCTTTTCGCGGAACTTCAATCCGCTCAGATCACTGGCGGCCAGCGCATCGCGCATCGCCGCATCGCCGCCCTGATGGTAGACCAGCGCCAGATCAACCGCCCCGCGCGGGAACAGCGCACGCGCCAACCCCGGTGCCACACCCGAATCGGCAATCGCCGCCCGCAGTGTCACCTCGGACCAGCCATCAAAGGGCACATGGGCCAACGCGGCCTGCACAACGGCGTCTTTCACAGCATCGGTCATCGCGGCATCTCCTTTGGTAGACAAGCCTGCATGGCTTTGTTATAGCGCCCCGGCCTGCACATCATAGTGCAACTCTAACTTAGGAAGGTGGTGACAACCACATGCAGGTCAGCGTCCGCGACAATAACGTCGAACAGGCTCTCCGCGCTCTGAAGAAAAAACTTCAGCGCGAAGGTGTATTTCGCGAAATGAAGCTCAAGCAACATTTCGAGAAACCCTCCGTCAAGAAAGCCCGCGAATCCGCCGAAGCCGTGCGCCGTGCGCGCAAGCTCGCGCGGAAGAAGGCTCTTCGCGAAGGCGGCGTCGTTTAATCAGCGCCAGGCTGGGGCTGGCAACAGCCCACCCGATCAACCCCCGTGCGCAGGCCCGGGGGTTTTTCATTTGCGTTGTGGTCGCAAAAGGGCAGGCGCCCTACGCCCGTGCGGGCTGCGCCAGCCCGCGCTGCACGGCAGGCTGCGCCAGAAAGCGGCCGAGATACGCGGGCGACTTCTGATCGTTGGTCGCGGAATCCACCAGATGGGGTTGTAGGGCAGCCCCATTTTCTTCAGTGTGATCGCCACTGTCACCCCGGTTGGCGTCGGCAGCGAAAACAACTGGATCGCCTCGGGGTTGCGGGGCGGCCACTTCGTCGTGACGAAGAATTGTGCTAGGGCGGGCATGGCGCGCTTTCAGGTTTTGTCTGTTTTGCCTGCCTAACCTGATTTTTCCCCTGAAAACATGAGCCAAGCCATGCCATAAGCGACATGTGCATGTGCGCGAAGAAACCAAAAAGACGGGCAAGACATCCGTCGCGAGAAAAGTAGGGACAGTGAAATGATTAAAGAATTCAAGGACTTTATTGCCAAGGGCAATGTGATGGACCTGGCTGTTGGTATCATCATCGGGGCGGCGTTCACGGCGATCGTGAGTTCGCTCGTCGGCGACCTTATCAACCCGGTCATCGGTCTGGCGATGGGTGGCATCAACTTCTCGGACATGTTCATCGATATGTCCGGCACGGCACCGGCCTCGCTGGCCGCCGCAAAAGAATCAGGGGCGGCGGTCTTTGCGTACGGCGCTTTCATCACCGCCGTCATCAACTTCCTGATCATCGCTTTTGTCGTGTTCATGCTGGTGAAGGCCGTGAACAAGATGAAGGGCCCAAAGATCGAAATCCCGGCCGTGCCGACAGGCCCGACTGCCGAACAACTGCTGGCCGAAATCCGCGATACGCTGAAAGCGCGCTGATGTCCGTCAGACAATAAAAAGTCCCCGGTGCAGACCGGGGGCTTTTTTATACGCGCAGCGCAGTAATTTACGCCGCAAGCGCCTTTTGCGCATCCATCACCGGCAGGTTCAATGCCGCGCCAACCGCCGCATAGGTCAACCTGCCCGCATGGGTGTTCAACCCTGCCAGCAGATGCTTGTCATCCGCACAGGCCTGCTTCCAGCCCTTGTCAGCCAGCGCCAGCATGAACGGCATCGTCGCATTGCCCAGCGCCAGCGTCGAGGTGCGCGCCACCGCGCCGGGCATGTTGGCCACGCAGTAATGCATGATCCCGTCCACGTCATAGATCGGGTCCTGGTGGGTTGTCGCACGGCTCGTCTCAAAGCAACCGCCCTGATCGATCGCCACATCCACCAGCGCCGCACCCGGCTTCAGATCCTTCAGCTGCGCCTGCGAAATCAGCTTTGGCGCCGCAGCCCCGGGGATCAGCACCGCGCCGATAATCAGATCAGCCTGCACCGCCAGTTCATGGATGGACCCCGCACTGGCATAGCCGTTCCTGAACGTGCCGCCAAAGACATCATCCAGATAGCGCAACCGCACCAGTGACCGGTCAAGCACCGTCACATCCGCGCCCATACCAGCCGCAACTTTCGCCGCATGGGTGCCCACGACACCCCCGCCGATCACCAGAACCCGCCCCGGTGCCACCCCCGGCACCCCGCCCAGCAAAACGCCGCGCCCGCCATTGGCCTTCTGTAACGTCCAGGCACCCACCTGTGGGGCCAGGCGCCCCGCCACCTCGGACATCGGCGCCAGCAGCGGCAGGCCACCCCGGTCATCCGTCACCGTCTCATACGCAATCGCCGTCACACCACTGTCCAGAAGATCGCGGGTCTGCGCCGCATCAGGGGCCAGATGCAGATAGGTGAACAGCACCTGTCCGTCGCGCAGACGCTTGCGTTCGACCGGCTGCGGTTCCTTCACCTTCACGATCATGTCCGCACCCGCGAACACCTCTTCCGCCGTTGCAATGATCGTGGCCCCGGCCGCCACATAATCGGCATCGGCAAAGCCCGCACCGATACCAGCCTGCGTCTCGATCATTACCGTATGACCATGCGCCACCGCCTCACGGGCCGCATTGGGCGTCACGCCGACACGAAATTCCTGCGGTTTGATTTCCTTCGGGCAACCGATCTTCATCATTTTTCTCCCACGCGCCGGAAGGGGCGCTCATGGGCCAAGGATGCGCCTCATTCGTTGCAAATGCTTTGAATTCTGGGTGGCAATTTCGCGGGTCTGGCGTAGAATATTCGCAGAAATCGCCACATCAAGAAAGATTCCACCGTCATGCCTGATATCGACGCTACAGACCGTCGTATCCTCGCCGTCCTGCAAAAGGACGGCCGCATCTCCAATGCGGAATTGTCAGACCGCGTGAACCTGTCCCCCTCGGCCTGCCACCGCCGCGTTCAGCGGCTGGAGGAAGCCGGCTTCATTGCCGCGTACGTCGCCCTGATCGACGCCCGGCGCATCGGCAAACCGACCACCGTTTTCGTGGAAATCACCCTGCAAGGCCAGGCCGACGACCTGCTTGATGCGTTCGAGCATGCAATCACCCGCGTGCCCGATGTGCTGGAGTGTCACCTGATGGCCGGCACTGCGGACTACCTGCTGAAAATCCTGGTGGAGGACACCGAAGATTTCGCCCGCATCCACCGCCAGTACCTGTCCCGTCTGCCCGGCGTGGCCAAGATGCAATCCAGCTTTGCCCTGCGCACGGTCATCAAGACCACGGCGATTGCGGTGTAGGATGCGCTTGCACGCCCCGCGCGGCGCTTTCTTGCGTGATCGCTGCGCGCAATCCGGCAAGCCACGGCAGAAGACCGCCCCCTGCCGCTATTGAAATGCCATCACGCCGTCATGCAAAAGTCTCGACAGCTGTCGCTGTAAGTCAAAACAACCATATGATACAAATCATAAATACCCGGAAACTGTTACTTCCGCGGGGCTGCCGCCCGGCGCAGGCGGTCATTGATCGCCCGGCCCACTCCCCGCTCTGGCACCGGCGCAAAGGCAATCACGCCCCCCGGCCCCGCCAGCGCGTCGGCTGCCCGCAGCGTGTGAAACAGCGCTGCCGCGGCCTCGCGCAGATCACCCCCCGGTGACAGGTTCAGATCCCCCCCCACGGCCCCGAACCCTACGAACACCTCGCCCGCCGCAGGCTGCGTCACCCCCAGCCGCACCCGCGCACCCGGCGCATAGTGTGACGCCAGTTGTCCCGGTGCCGTCACCGTAGCCGGCGCGTCAGGGCCCGCGGAAATCGCAGATTGCAGGGCCGCCTCCAGTGCCTCCTGCGGCAGACCGCCGGGGCGCAGCAGACGCGCCGCACCGTCCAGCCCCAGAATGGTGGACTCCACCCCCACCGCACAGGCCCCACCGTCGATCACCGCCGCAATGCGGCCCGCCAGCCCCTCCAGCACATGCGCCGCGCGTGTGGGAGACACCCGGCCTGACGGATTGGCCGATGGTGCCGCCAGCGGCCCGCCAAAGGCCCGCAGCAATGCCTGCGCCACGGGATGCGCCGGCACCCGCACCGCGACCGTGGGCAATTCCGCCGTCACCAGCGCCGACAGCCCCGCATCGCGCAGCGGCAACACCAGCGTCAGTGGCCCCGGCCAGAATGCACAGGCCAGCACCTCGGCCCGCGCGTCAAACACCGCCACCTCGCGCGCCGCCGCCACATCCGGCACATGCACGATCAGCGGGTTGAACCGTGGCCGCCCCTTGGCGGCAAAAATCCCCGCTACCGCCAGATCGGACCGCGCATCAGCGCCAAGGCCGTAAACCGTCTCGGTCGGAAATGCGACCAGCCCGCCGCTGCGCAACAGGGCAGCAGCGCGGGCAATTCCATGGGTGTCTGGCAAAAGCGTTTCGGTCATGACGCAGCGTTTGGGTTGAGCCTGTGTTGGCATCAGGTAGCGTCACTACAATGGCGCCTCCGCCTTGCCAAGCATTTGCCGTCAGGACCAATCCCATGCCCTACCGCGCGCCTCTTGCCGATTTCCGCCTGCTGCTCGGCCAGATCACCGGCTTTCCGCAGGTCGCCGCTACCGCGATGTTCGCCGATGCTACGCCCGATACGGTCGAGGCGATCCTGACCGAGGCCGCCCGCCTGTCGGAAGAAACCCTCAGCCCCCTGCAGCGCAATGGCGACAAGCATCCGGCCCGGTTGGAAAACGGCGTCGTGCGCACCTCACCGGGGTTTGCCGAAGGTTACCGTGCCATAGCAGAGGGCGGCTGGGTCGGGATGTCGGCGCCGCAGGCGCACGGCGGCATGGGATTGCCGATGGCGCTGACGACGGCGGTCAATGAGATGATGGCCTCGGCCTGCCTGTCGTTGCAACTGAACCCCCTGATGACTCAATGCCAGATCGAGGCGCTGGATCACCACGCCTCGGCCGATCTCAAGGCGCTCTACCTGCCGAAACTGATTTCCGGCGCGTGGTCGGGCACCATGAATCTGACCGAACCGCAGGCAGGCAGTGATGTGGGCGCGCTGCGCACCAGGGCCGAACCGAACGGCGATGGCACCCATTCAATCACCGGGCAAAAGATCTACATCACCTGGGCTGACAACGACTTTACCGAAAACGTCTGCCATCTGGTGCTGGCGCGCCTGCCCGATGCGCCTGCGGGCACCAAGGGGATCAGCCTGTTCATGGTCCCCAAACTGATCCCCGATGCTGCAGGCAAACCGGGCGCGCACAACGCGCTGACGGTCGTCAGCCTGGAGCACAAGCTGGGCCTGCACGGTTCACCCACCGCCGTCATGCAATATGACGGGGCCACCGGCTGGATGGTGGGCGCGCCAAACAACGGCATGGCCGCGATGTTCACCATGATGAACAACGCCCGCCTGGGCGTCGGCGTGCAGGGCGTGGGCGTGGCCGAAGCCGCGTTTCAACAGGCGCTGTCCTATGCGACCGACCGCAAACAGGGCGGGGTCGCGATCATCGAGCACGCCGATGTGCGCCGGATGCTGGCGACCATGCGCGCCGATACCTTCAGCGCCCGCGCCATCGCCCTGTCTTGCGCGGTCGCGAGCGACATGGCCCGTGCCACGGGGGCGGCCGAATGGGCCGCGCGTGCCGCATTCCTGACCCCCATCGCCAAGGCATTCGGCACCGATATTGGCTGCGAGGTTGCGCAGACCGGCATTCAGGTTCATGGCGGCATGGGCTTCATCGAGGAAACGGGGGCCGCGCAGTATGCCCGCGACGTGCGTGTGACCCCGATCTACGAAGGCACCAACGGCATTCAGGCGATGGATCTGACGGGCCGCAAGCTGATGGACAAGGGCGATGCCGCCTTCCGGCTGCTGGCCGAAGTTCAGGCGGGCGCGCAGGCCGCGCGCGCGGCGCATCCCGACCTCGCCCATGATGTCTGGCAGGCCGCCGAAGGTCTGCGTGACGCGACCGACGCCCTGCTGGCGCAAAGCCCCCAAGACCGCTTCGCCGGGGCCGTGCCCTACCTGCGAGCCTTTGCCCGCGTGCTGGGCGCGCATTACCACCTTGCCGCCGCCATGGCCGACGCCAGCCGCCTGCCCCTTGCCCGCGTCGCCATCAAGCGCCAGTTGCCGGAATATGCGGGTCTTCTGGCCCAGACCAAACCCGGTGCGGCCGATCTGTTTGCCCTGTCGCCCGAAGACCTCGCCGCGTGACCGACGGTATCCGCCACCCCTTCCCCACCCCGCCCGGCGAAGGCACCGTGACCGAGGTCGCCGACGGTATCCTGTGGCTGCGCCTGCCCCTGCCAATGGCGCTGGACCATGTGAACGTTTACGCCCTGAACGATCCCGATGGCTGGACCATCCTTGACACCGGCCTGCACAGCCGCCGGTCTGTCGCAATCTGGGAGGCGCTGCTGTCCGGCCCGCTGCGTGGCAAACCCGTGACCCGCGTCATCGTCAGCCATCACCACCCCGATCACGTCGGCATGGCAGGCTGGTTTCAGGCGCGTGGGGCAGAATTGCTGATCACCCGCACCGCATGGCTTTACGCCCGCATGCTGACGCTGGACGATCAACCCGTGCCGTCGGCCCAGTCCATGACGTTCATGCAACGCGCGGGCATGCCTGCCGACATGCTGGCCGCCAAGGCCACGGAACGCCCCTTCAATTTCGTGGATGTCGTCCACACGATGCCGCTGGGCTTCACCCGCCTGCAGGATGGCGGCAGCATCAATGCTGCGGGCCGGACCTGGACAATCCGCACCGGCAACGGCCATGCAGCAGAACAGGCCACGCTGTGGTCAGGTGATCTGATTATGGGTGCGGACCAGTTGCTGCCGGGCATTTCCGCCAATATCGGCGTCTATCCCACCGAACCCGAAGCAGACCCTCTGACCGAATGGCTGGCGTCCTGCCGGACGTTCCAGCCCCTTGCGCATGACGGCCACGTTGTCCTGCCGGGGCACAAGCTGCCCTTCACCGGGCTGCCGCTGCGCCTGACCCAGATGATCGACAATCATGAGCAGGCCCTTGCCCGCCTGACGGAACGCCTCACCACGCCGCACTCCGCGCACGACATCTTCCCCACGCTTTACAAACGCGAGATCGGCCCGGCAGAATACGGGCTGGCATCGGTAGAGGCCGTGGCGCATCTGAACTGCCTGTTGCGGCGGGGGCTCGTTTCGCGTGAACTTTCGTCCGATGGCCGTTACATGTGGCAGGCACCATGACCGCGAAACCGAAAACCGCGCCGAAAGCCCCGCGCAAGGCCCCGCCCGGCCCGGCAGCGTTCGTCTATCAGCGGCTGATCGCCCATATCCAGAATTTCGAAAAGCAGCTGGACAGCACGCATGAGGTCGCCATGGGCTTTGCGGGTGGCGAGGCGGGTGTACTGCGCATCGAAAGCGTGGGTTTCCATGATCCCGATATCCTCAGCTTTTTTGGCCGCGACGAGGATGGGTTCAAGACCCAGCTGATCCAGCATGTCAGCCAGTTGTCGGTCGTCTTGCGCGCCGTGCCGAAGGACGAACCCGAAGCCCCGCCCCGCCGCATCGGCTTTGCCTTCAGCCCCGGCTGGATCGGTGGCGAGTCGGGCGATGGCAGTGTCTGACCTGCGCCATCATGCCCCCCGTGACAGCCGGGCGTGAATCAGCTATGCCCCAATCGACACTCTTTTGAAGGACCGGATCAATGGCCGAACACAAGCATGGCAGCATGGACACCAAGGTGCAGGAAAAAACCTTTGAAGGGTTCATCCGCATGGTCACGTGGGGCGCCGGAATTTCCATCGGCATCCTGATCTTCATGGCCCTGACGAACGCCTGATCCAGATATGTGGTCCCGGATCGCCTTCGCCCTTGCACTGACTGCAAGCCTTGCCGCGTGCGGCGCAAAATCGGTTTATGCCCCGGATGAGGCAGTGCAGGCGGCGGCTTTTGTTGCCGGAGGTCCGCCCTCGGTCACGCTCTATACGGTCATCAACAACCGGTCGGGCAGCGGCGCGCATTCGGGTTTGCTGATCAACGGATCGCAGCGCGTGATCTTTGACCCCGCCGGCACCTGGTACCACCCCGGCCTGCCGGAACGCAACGATATGCACTTCGGCATGACCGACAAGATGATCGACTTCTACATCGACTATCACGCGCGCGAAACCTACCGCGTCGTCGAACAAACGCTGGTGGTGACACCCGCGGTCGCCGAACAGGTGATGCAGCGTGCCACGGCCTACGGGGCCGTACCCAAGGCGCAGTGTTCCAATTCGCTCAGCACGATCCTGCGCGGTGTGCCGGGGTTCGCGTCGATCGGCAACACGTGGTTCCCGAACAAGCTGTCGGAATCGTTCGGTCAGCTTCCCGGCGTGACAACGCGCACGATCACCGATGATGACGCCGATCAGAACCACGGCGTGCTGCTGGTGCAGGCCGCGGTCGAACCCGATTGAACCGCCGCCAAGGGGCGACGGCGCAAGTGACATCGCGGGTGGCGTGACACGATCACGCCCCTTTACCTGGCCGGCACTTGGCCCTACCCATCCTCCATGGCACTACAGGCATCCTCAATGCGCATTTTCGGTGTGATCCTTGCGGGCGGCGCGGGCCATCGCATGGGTGGGGCCGACAAGGCCTTGCTGCTGCTGGGCGGTGAGCCTCTGATCGCGCGTGCCATCGCGCGCTTTGCCCCGCAGGTCGAACGCACGGCCATCAGCGCCAATGGTGACCCTGCCCGCTTTGCCGCCCTTGGTCTGCCGGTCCTGCCCGATGACGGATCCCTGGGGCCGCTGTCGGGCGTGCTCGCGGCGCTTGACTGGGCAGATGGCGCGGATGGCGTGGTCAGCATCGCGGTCGATACGCCCTTCATCCCCGGTGATCTGGTGCCCCGCCTGCTGCTGGCGGGTGCGCCTGCCATGGCGACCAGCGGCGGGCAGGATCATCCGACCGCCGCCCTGTGGCCACGGGCCTTGCGCACACCGCTGCGGGCGTTTCTGGCCAGCGGCGCCAAGGCGCGGGTGCGCGACTTTCTGGACCGGCACGGAGTCGTCCGCGCACCGTTTCCCGATGATTTTGCTTTCCAGAACATCAACACGCCCGCCGATCTGACGGCAGCCGAGGCGCGGTTGTCATGAATGTCTATGGCATCATTGGCTGGAAGAATGCCGGCAAGACCAGCCTGATGGAACGCCTCGTGGCTGATATCACCGGGCGTGGCTTCAGCGTATCAACCGTCAAGCACGTCCACCATGACGTGGATCTGGACCAGCCCGGCAAGGACACGTTCCGCCACCGGGCGGCGGGCGCGTCAGAGGTCATCCTCGCCTCGGCACACCGGTTTGCGCTGCTGCATGAACACCGGGGGGCGGAGCCGGACCTTGCCACGGTCCTGACCCGCCTCGCCCCCGTCGATCTGGTGCTGGTCGAAGGTTACAAACGCGACGCCCACGCCAAGATCGAGGTGTTCCGCGACGGCGAAGGCCGCACGCTGATACAGCCGGAGGATGCCACGATCCGGGCGGTGGCGACCGATGCTCAGGTGCAGGTCACGGTACCCGTGCTGGACCTGAACGATGCGGGCGCGGTGGCCGATTTCGTGCTGCGCGAGGTTGGCCTTGTTTGACACGGTCATCATTGTGGACTGGTCCGCCGCCAGCAGCCCATCGCCCGCCAGACCATCCCCGGACGCGATCTGGATCGGGGTGGCCGCGGCTGATGGGGTGACCACCACCTACCATCGCACCCGGACTGCTGCGGAAATGGTGGTGACGGCGCTTTTGGATGCGGAACAGGCGGCGGGGCGCAGGGTGCTGGCGGGTTTTGATTTCCCGTTCGGCTATCCCACCGGGTTTGCCGCGCGCCTGACCGGTCAGGCCACAGCCGCCGCCGTGTGGAACTGGCTTGCGCGCCACATCACCGACGGCGCGGACAATGCCAACAACCGCTTTGCCGTCGCCGCCCGGATCAACCGCGATTGTGGGGGGCGTGGGCCGTTCTGGGGCTGCCCCGCCGGACTTGACCTGCCCGGTTTGTCCGCCCGCAAGCACGTGGATTACGCAAGCCTTGGCCTGCCGGAACGCCGCCGGATCGAGGTTGCGGTGCCCCGCGCGCAGCCGGTGTGGAAACTTTACACAACCGGGTCGGTCGGATCACAGGCGTTGATGGGCCTGCCCATGATCCACCGCCTGTCGCAGCGCGCTGGCACCCGCGTCTGGCCCTTTGCCGCCCCCGGCCCCGTGACGCTGGCCGAGGTTTACCCCTCGCTGCTGTCGCGCGCCATCGCGCGGGAAGCTGCCGCGATAAAGGACGAAGCACAGGTGCGCCTGCTGGCACGCGCGCTGTTGGCCCTCGCGCAAACGGGTCACCTCGCGCCACTGTTCGCCCCCCCCGCCATCGCAGCCGAGGAAGGCTGGATCCTGGGTGCAGGGCATGGCGCAGTGTTGGAAGCGGCCCTGACATGGCCCTGATGATCCGCCTTGGTCTGCCGCCGCATCTGCGCGCCGATGCGGCGCGCCTGTACTGGCATGCGTTCGGCGCCAAGCTAGGCCGCGTGATGGGGCCCGATGAGCGGGCACATCAGTTGCTGATCCGGATCATTCGCGCGGATCATGCAATCGTTGCGGTGCACGATGACCGGCTGGTGGGGCTTGTCGGGTTCAAGACACCGCAGGCCGCCTTTGCGGCGGGGGGCTTTGCCGACATGTGGGCGGTGTATGGGCTGGGGGCATTCTGGCGGGCGGTCGCACTGTGGCTGCTGTCGCGCGATGTGGACAACGAACGCTTCCTGGTGGACGGACTGTGTGTCGCACCCGCGGCGCAGGGCGAGGGCGTGGGCACCGCGCTGTTGAGCGCGATCTGTGCCGAGGCGCGGGGGCGCGGCTATCACGCGGTGCGGCTGGACGTGATCGACACCAACCCGCGCGCACGGGCGCTGTATGAACGCGAGGGGTTCGTGGCGATGCGGACCGTGCCGATGGGACCACTGCGCCACATCTTCGGGTTCGCCAGTTCCACGACGATGGTGCGGACGGTTTAGGCGTCATCGTGCGCAACGACGCCGTGGGACCGTCAGTCAAATGTCCCCGTCACCCGGCCCAGCAGCATGAACGCCCGCGCCGTGCGGGTGTCGGACAGATCGATCAGATCGCCGTCGGTCGCCGTCACCTCGAATGTTACAAATGCCTTGTCGAAAGCGCGCAGAAAATGGTGGCCTGCATCGCGGAAAATCGGGTCTTCGCGCATCCGGGATGCGGTCAGCGCAAGGCTCGCACGGTCACGGATGCCGCCAAGCCCCGCCACCGTCCGGCCACGCTCACCGGCCGCAAAGCGCCGCCAGACCGAGGGATGGGCGCGATCAGGGTTCAGGTCATCCATGTAGATGCCTTCCTGCGACAGCAGGGTCAGCACGTCCTGTGCCGCGCGGATCAGCTTGGCCGTCTGGCGGTCTTCCAGCGCCAGACGCAGCGCGCGAAAGCCTTCCTTGTCATCCGCCGTTTCGGGAAATTGCAGTGCGCGGATGAAATCGGCTGTGGTCACGGGCGGGCGCAGATCCTCGGCCGGCGTGCCCAGCGCCAGTGCGGGCTGTTCATCCTGGGTCGGACGCGGGATGGCAAGGGCGACCTTGCGATCAGCCGACGGCACGGTCAGCGCCACATCGCGGCGCGAACTGAAGGTGGCAAGCGCCACGTCCGCCTGCCGCGCGGTGGCGGCGATGTCATCAATCTTGCGTTCCACCGATCGTTTCAGCTGTACCGCCCCGCCCTGCTGGGTGGCGATGTAGGCCTTGCGCATCGCATCGACCGTGGCCTGCAGGCGCCCGGCCTCGGCCCGCAGTTGCCGCACCGCCCGCAGCGTGATCGCCGATGCCCAGATCAGCACCAGAGGCAGGCCCACCACCAGCAGCGTCATCACCAGCCCCAGCCTGCCACCCGCCACACCGTCAGGCGCGCCCAGCACATACGTGGTCGCGGCAATGACCCAGACCACGCCTAACACGGCGGCGGCGATTTCGGTCATTTCCAGTTTTGCACGCGTATCCGGGCGGACCGAAAGGCCAACCTCGGTCAATGGTTTGTCCTGGCGGTCAGCCATCAAGCGGAACCTCAGATATAGCGGATGCTCAGCACTTCGTAGCTGCGCTGCCCGCCCGGGGTGCGCACGTCCACGCTGTCGCCTGCGTCCTTGCCGATCAGGGCGCGGGCGAGGGGCGATTTGATGTTCAGACGGCCGCGTTCGATATCGGCCTCGGGCTCACCCACGAGCTGATAGGTCTTTTCCTCATTCGTTTCTTCATCGGCCAGCGTGACGGTCGCGCCGAACTTGATCGTGCCCGACAGTTTGGCCGGATCAATCACTTCGGCCAGTGACACCAGTGCCTCCAGCTCCTTGATGCGGCCTTCGATGAAGCTCTGCTTTTCGCGGGCGGCGTGATATTCGGCGTTTTCCGAAAGATCGCCATGCTCGCGTGCTTCCGCAATCGCACGGATCACGGCCCCGCGTTCCACGGATTTCAGCTGCTTCAACTCGTTATCCAGTGCGGTGTAACCCGCACGGGTCATCGGGATTTTTTCCATCGTGCCCTGCGTAACAAAAAGCAGCGCCACGGTCCGGTTTGGAGCCGTGGCATGCCGCGTAAGGTCCAAGATGATCCCATGGGGGTCACAATTGCAAGGGGCATGGCAGGAAATCGCCGCAACCTTGTGATGTTCCGTCATCGTTGACCTTTGCTGCCCCATAGGGCAAATCCCGTGACGATCAGAAAATTGCCCGAAGGACGCGGTGATGACCGAAGTTGTGCGCGAAAAGATGGATTACGACGTGGTCATCGTGGGCGCGGGGCCCGCGGGACTGTCAGCAGCGATCCGGTTGAAGCAGTTGAACAGCGACCTGACAGTGGTCGTGCTGGAAAAAGGGTCCGAGGTCGGGGCGCACATCCTGTCGGGTGCCGTGCTGGACCCATCCGGGCTGGATGCGCTGCTGCCTGATTGGCGGACACGCGGCGCGCCGATCAGGACAGAAGTGACGCAGGACAACTTCTTTGTCCTCGGCCCGGCGGGCAAGGTACGCATCCCGAACTGGCCGATGCCGCGGTTCATGTCGAACCACGGCAATTACATCGTCAGCATGGCCAACGTCTGCCGCTGGATGGCCCAGCAGGCCGAGGCGTTGGGGGTCGAGATTTTTCCCGGCATGGCCTGCTCCGAACTGGTCTATGACGGAAGCCGTGTGGCGGGCGTGGTGGCGGGTGAATTCGGCCGCGATCCGGCCACCGGCGCGCCGGGGCCGAATTACGAGCCGGGAATGGAACTGTTGGGCAAGTATGTGTTTCTGTCCGAAGGCGTGCGCGGGTCCTTGGCCAAGGAAGTAATTGCGAAATATGACCTGTCAGCGGGCAAAGATCCCCAGAAGTTCGGCCTTGGCATGAAGGAAATCTGGGAGATTGACCCGGCCAGGCACCATGAGGGAACTGTCACCCATACCATGGGCTGGCCCTTGGGCAAGAACGCCGGCGGTGGGTCGTTCATCTATCACCTTGAGAATAATCAGGTGTATGTGGGCTTTGTGGTCCACCTGAATTACCAGAACCCGCATCTTTACCCCTACATGGAATTCCAGCGCTTCAAGCATCATCCGATGGTGGCAGAGTTGTTGAAGGGCGGCAAACGCGTCGCTTACGGCGCGCGCGCCATCAGCGAAGGCGGCTGGCAGTCGATCCCCAAGATGGTGGCACCGGGTGTGGCGCTGCTGGGCTGCACGGCGGGTCTGGTAAACGTGCCGCGCATCAAGGGCAATCACAACGCCATGCTGTCGGGCAAGGCGGCTGCCGAGGCGGCGCATGCCGCGATCAGCGCGGGCCGCGCCGGCGATGAACTGACCGATTATGAAACCGAGGTGCGTCATGGCGCCATCGGACAAGACCTGAAAAAAGTCCGCAATGTGAAACCCCTGTGGTCACGCTATGGGCTGGTGGCCTCGTTGCTGGGCGGCGGCATCGACATGTGGGCGAACACCGTGGGCCTGACGATTTTCGGCACGCTGAAACATGGCAAATCCGATGCCGAGGCGACAGGCAAAGCGGCCGATTTCAAGCCGATGGATTATGCCAAACCCGACGGCGTGCTGTCATTCGACCGGCTGACCAACGTCGCCTACAGCTTTACCAACCACGACGAGGCGCAGCCGGCGCATCTGAAACTGCGCGACCCGTCGATCCCGATTGCGGTCAACCTGCCGCTTTATGCCGAGCCCGCGCAACGCTATTGTCCAGCGGGGGTGTATGAGGTGATCGGCGAAGGGGCGGCTGCCCGGTTCCAGATCAACTTTCAGAACTGCGTGCATTGCAAGACCTGCGATATCAAGGATCCCTCACAGAATATCAACTGGACAACGCCCCAGGGCGGCGGCGGACCGAATTACCCGAACATGTGATGGGGGTGCACGCCCGCTGCATTGCCCTTGTCGTGGGGGCGGGTTAGCCTGCATCCGAATTTCGGAGGATGTTTGATGCGCCTGTTTCCTGCCCGTCTGTTCGCCTCGGCTGCCATCGTGGCCGCGATGACAGGCATGCCTGCCGTGGCCGAGGAAAACGCGGGCGCCTATCTGGCGGCGCGGTCTGCTGCATTTGCCCGCAACTACAGCGAGGCGGCGGTCTGGTATGCGCTGGCGCTGGAGGATGACCCCACCAATGTCGGCCTGATGGAAGGTGTCGTGCAATCGCAGATCGGCATCGGCGACTTCGCGGGTGCCGCGATCACCGGGCAGCAGCTGATTGATCTGGGCCAACCGGGGCAGGGTGCGCCGATTGCTGTGCTGGTGAAACGGGCTGACGCGCAGGATTTCGAAGGCATTCTTGCGGATACATCAGGTGCATCTGTCAGCGCGCTGTACGATCAGTTGACCAGGTCATGGGCGGAACTGGGCAATGGCCGCATGACCGAAGCCCTGCAAGGCTTTGACAAACTGGCCGCCACCCCGACGCTGGAGGCGTTCGGGCTCTATCACAAGGCCTTGGCGCTGGCCTCGGTCGGCGATTACGAAGGGGCCGATGAAATTCTGTCAGGCCGCGCGGCGGGTCCCATCACGGTGATGCGGCGCGGCGTGATTGCGCACGTGCAGATTCTGTCGCAACTGGAACGCAACCCGGATGCGGTTGCGCTGCTGGATCAGGCGTTCGGCACCGCCTCCGAACCCAGCATCGACGCCCTGCGCGCGCGGCTGAATGCGGGCGAGCCGATTCCATTCGATATCACCCGCAGCGCAACCGATGGTCTGGCCGAGGTGCTGTTCACCATCGCAACTGCCCTGAACGGCGAAGCGGATGACACTTTTACCCTGATCTACGCCCGTGCCGCCGCCCATCTGCGCCCCACCAATATCGAAGCCGTGCTGCTGACGGCGGGTCTGCTGGAACAGTTGGGCCAGTTCGACCTTGCCGCATCCACCTATGCCGGTGTCCCTGCGGACGACCCTGCCTTCTTCGTGGCCGAGATTGGCCGGGCAGAGTCGATGCGCAAGGCGGGCCGGGCCGAGGCGTCGGTCGAGGTGTTGCAGGCCCTGACCCGCAGCCATCCCGATGTGCTGGCAGCCCATGTGGCACTGGCCGATGGCCTGCGCCGGGATGAGCGCTATGCCGATGCCGTGGCCAGCTATGATGCCGCACTCGCGCTTGTGCCCACACCCGAGGCGGGCCACTGGACGATCTTCTACAGCCGTGGCGTATCGCGTGAACGCACCGAGGACTGGGCCGGGGCCGAGGCCGACTTTCGCAAGGCGCTGGACCTGAACCCCGATCAGCCGCAAGTGTTGAACTATCTGGGCTACAGCTTTGTCGACCGGGGCGAAAATCTGGACGAGGCACTCGGCATGATCGAACGCGCGGTCGCCGCAGAGCCCGACGCAGGCTATATCGTCGATAGCCTCGCCTGGGCGTACTACCGGCTGGGCCGCTACGCCGACGCCGTGATCCCGATGGAAAAGGCATCGCTGCTGGAACCTGTCGATCCCGTGGTCACCGACCATCTGGGTGACGTCTATTGGGCCGTGGGCCGCACGCTCGAAGCACAGTTCCAGTGGCGGCGCGCGTTGTCATTTGATCCGGCCGAGGTTGACGCCGCCCGCATCCGCCGCAAGCTGGAGGCCGGTCTGGACGTGGTCCGCGCCGAGGAAGGTGCGACCCCCATCCGCCCGATCGCCGCCGCCGAGGACGCCGCCGCGCCCGTCACGGATGAAAACTGAATTCGCGCCTGCCAAGGTCAACCTCGCGCTGCACGTGACGGGCCAGCGGGATGATGGGTATCATCTTCTGGACAGCATCGTGGTTTTTGCGGGGGTGGGTGACCGCGTGACGGTCACCGCATCTGACCGTCTTGATCTTTTGGTCACCGGGCCACAGGCCGCGCACCTGCCTGACATCCACGACAATGCCGTGCTGCGCGCCGCGCGGGCCTTCGGACAGGCGCGCGGGGCGGCGATCACGCTGGACAAAGTGCTGCCCGTGGCCGCCGGCATCGGGGGCGGGTCGGCCGATGCCGCCGCCACCCTGCGGGCGCTGGCCGCATTCTGGCACGTGCCGCTGCCGTCTGCGAGCGATGTGCTGGCGCTTGGTGCCGATCTTCCCGTGTGCCTGTCCGGCCACCCGGCGCGGATAAGGGGGATTGGCGACAGGGTCATGCCGCTGCTGAATGCGCTGCCGTCCGCGTGGCTGGTGCTGGTCAATCCGGGCGTGGCGGTCGCCACACCTGCAGTGTTCAGGGCGCTGACGCAGCGGGATAACGCGCCCCTGCCGGAATCCCTGCCCGTGTGGCGCAGCGTAGCGGATATGGCGGCCGTCCTGCGCAGCATGCGCAATGATCTGGAAACCCCCGCCATCCAGGCCACCCCGGTGATCGGGGATGTCAAAGCGGCGATCGCCGCGCAGTCCGGCTGCCTGCTGGCGCGCATGTCGGGGTCGGGCGCGACCTGTTTTGGGCTGTTCACCGATGCTGCTTGTGCAGCCACGGCTGCCGCCGCGCTCCGGAAAGCACAACCCGGATGGTGGGTTGCGGACGCGCCCATGCTGCACTGAACGGCTGGTCCATCCTTGCGGGTGTGGTCAGCTGAGCCGGTTCAGCCCGCCCGGTCAGAACAGATCAAGCAACCGGCGCAGATAATCGCGTTCAGCTTCCGGGCGCAGCTGATCGCCCGAACGGCGGCGGATTTCATCCAGCAGATCCTGCGCGCGGCGATAGACGTCTTCGCCCTGCAGCATGTTGCGGTCCGATCCGATCCGCGCTGCCTCGCCCATGTCACGTCCCAGCGGGTCGATTTGCGAATTCGGATCGTTCTGTCCGAACGCCTCGCCCTCGGCGCCCGGCTGGCCCTGATCGCGCTGTTCCTGTGCCAAGGCCTCGCCAAACTGGCGCATGCCTTCGCGCAGCGCCTCCATCGCGTCCGCTTGCCGGTCGAGCGCGCCATTCAGATCGCCGCTGCGCAACGCGTCTTCGGCCTGTTCCATCGCGCGTCGGGCATCGTCCAGCGCCTGCCGCCCGGCCTCGCCCTGTTCGGTGCCATCACCGGGCAACTGGCCCTGACCCAACTGATCCAGCTGGCGTTCCAGATCGCGCTGGCGTTCGGCAAGGCTGCGGGTGTCGGGCGGGTTGGCCTGCCCCTGGCTACCACCCTGCCCCGGTTGGCCGTCCTGGCCCGGTTGCTGGCCCGGTTGCTCATTGGGCTGGCCGTCCTGATTGCCCTGCAAATCCTGGAACGTCTCGTCCGACAGGCCCTGCTGGTCGCGCAGGGTTTCCTGCATGTCGCGCATGGCCTGCTGGCCGGGGCCGCCCTGACCCTGCCCGCCTTCGCCCTGCACGACCTGCATGTTTTCCATGAATTCGCGGATCTGATCCATCAGCTCGGCGGCTTCGGCGGTTTTGCCCTCTTCCATCAGCTGCTGCAGCTTGTCCAGCATCTGCTGCAACTGATCGGCCGACATGGACTGGCCTTGCAGGTTTTCCGATGTTTGCTGATCGGGGCTGCGCTGCGATTCTTCGGCCAGTTCGCGGATGTATTCATCCATCGCCTGCTGCATTTCGCTCATCAGTCGGTCGATTTCTTCGGGGCTGGCGCCATTGCGGATCGCCTCGTCCAGACGGTCTTGCGCGCGTTGCAGCCGGTCGAGTGCCGATGCCAGATCCCCCTCTTCGACCAGCAGGGCGATATCCCACAGCTCTGCCGCGATCTCATCACGGGAGGCGGCGGTCAGGGTGGCCTTTTCGGCATCCAGACGGCGCAGGGCGACGCGCAGGCGCAGATAGGCGCGTTCGTTGCGGATCAGCACCTCGGGCCGGTTTGTGATGGCTTTCAGGATCTGCACGGCCGTCGGCGCATTGCCCCGTGCCCACAGGATATCGCGGCGAAGTTCGATCAGGGCTGCCGCCAGCGGGTCAAAGAACCGCTTGCCGGGCAGTGTGACCTTGACCGGCTGGGCGGCCCCCGTCTGCCCTGCGGCATCGGTGACCTGAAAGGTCATGGTGACCGGCAGGTTGGAAAAGACGTGTTCCGACAGATCATCGATCAGCGTTTCGGTAAAACTGGCCCGGTCGCCCGTGACGGGCATGGGCAGGTCCAGCAACACGGGGTCGCGCGCTTCTGGTTCTGCCGCAAGGCCAAAGCGGCGGTCCACCGCCGACAGGTCCAGCGCAATGCTGACCTGGCCCGCAGTCACGCCGTAATCATCGGCCGCGGTGAATTGCTGAGTGAATTCGCCGGTGCCCTTGCGGGTGATCTCTGCCGCGGGCGCGATGGTCGGGGGGGCATCGGGGGTCATCGCAATTTCCCACGTCCGCCCTCCGGCGCCTGCAACGGCGACGGACCCTGATTGCGTGATGGTAAAGTCGTGCACCGCGTCCGATGCCGGGGGCACCTCGGTGCGGCCCGACACGGTTTCGTTCAGCGTCAGCTGCCCCACCTCGCCATAAAGGCGGAATTGCAGGCGGGTGCCGGCGGGCAGCGCCAGATCGGTCTGCGTCACATCGTTCAGATACAGCGATGGCTTGCCGGTATAGGCCGGCGGCTGCGCCCAGCCCTCCCATGTGGGGCCGGCGGCGGCAAGCGCCCCGCTACCGGGCAGCACGCTGCCTGCCGTCGTGACCCGCCAGAGCGAGCCGAAAAGCAACGCCGTCACCAGTGCCGTCAGCGCCACATAGCGCAGCGCGAACGGATCGCGCGTCGCAAGGCGCAGGTCGGGCGACACCGGCCTTGCCGCCGCCGCACGCTGCGCCATGCGGTCCAGATGCGCGGCCCAGACAGCCTTGGATGCCGGATCGTCCGAGCCGATGGCCAGGGTATCGCGCAAGGCCGCTATCGGGCGACCGGGCAGGCGGGCATCAACGCGGGCCATCGCCTCATCCGGGGTGGGTTTGCGGAAGTTGCGATATGCGTACCACAGCCCCCACGCGGCACCGACCACGGCAAGGACCATGCCGCCCCAGACCGCCTCGATCGGCAGGCTGTCCTGCGCGCCAAAGACAAGCGCAGCCAGCGTCGCAATCGCCACCGTCCACAGCGGCCAGAATGCCCGCGAGATACGTTCGGCCCAAAGCCCCGCCAGCGTCAGCCGCAGGGGATTGCGCAGGCGCGCGAGGGCCATCTGGCGATCTGTTTCGGTCATGCCCTCCGCCGGGGGTATCTGGTGCCTGCGACCATACGCAAAACTACAACCAGTCTGGTATGGTATCGCGGTTCAGGATTTCGTCAAAGGTCGGACGTGCCCGGATGACAGCGAATTGATCCGCGTGCACAAGCACTTCGGGGATCAGCGGCCGCGTGTTGTACTCCGATGCCATGACTGCACCGTAAGCCCCGGCCGAGCGGAACGCCACCAGCGCCCCTTCGGTCAGCGCGGGCATTGGGCGGGATTTCGCGAATGTATCGCCCGTCTCGCAAACCGGCCCTACAATATCAAAGGGTTGCGGCTCCTGCCCCGGCACGGATTCCACCACAGGAATGATATCGTGATGCGCGCCGTACATGGCCGGGCGGATCAGGTCATTCATCGCCGCGTCAAGGATCAGGAAATCGCGCCCTTCACCCGCCTTCACATAGATGACAGACGCAACCAGCAGCCCTGCATTGCCCGAGATCAGGCGCCCTGGTTCAATTTCGATCTCGCAGCCCAGATCGCCCACGGTGCGCATGATAAGCGCGCCATAATCGGTGGGCAGAGGCGGGGCCTCATTGGACCGGGTATAGGGAATGCCAAGCCCGCCGCCCAGATCAAGACGGCGGATGTTGTGGCCTTCGGTGCGCAACTGGCGGGTCAGGTCCGCAACCTTCAGATACGCCTGTTCAAACGGCGCGAGGTCGGTCAACTGGCTGCCGATGTGCACGTCGATGCCCACGACATCGAGGCCGGGCAAGGCCGCTGCTTCGGCATAGACGGCGGACGCACGGGAAATCGGGATGCCGAACTTGTTGTCCTTTTTCCCCGTCGCGATCTTTTCATGGGTTTTCGCATCCACATCCGGGTTCACGCGGATGGTGATGGGGGCAACCACACCCATGCTGCTGGCCACTTCGGACAGGGCCCGCAATTCGGGTTCGCTTTCCACGTTGAACTGCCGGATGCCACCGGCCAGTGCCACCCGCATCTCATCCCGCGTCTTGCCCACGCCGGAAAACACGATCCGATCGCCCGGCACACCCGCCGCCCGCGCCCGATGATATTCACCGATGCTGACCACATCCATTCCCGCACCCAGATTGCCAAGGGTACGCAGTACGGCGACATTCGACAGCGATTTGATCGCAAAACACACCTGATGCGGCAGTGGCGACAGGGCTTCGGTAAACAGCCGGTAATGCCGGGTCAGGGTGGCCGTCGAATAGACATAAAACGGCGTGCCGACGCTGGCCGCGATATCCGCGATGGCCACGTGTTCGGCATGCAACTGGCCGTTCTTGTAGGTGAAGTGGTCCATTGGTCGCGAATTCCCTGCGGCGGTCCCGGCGGGTATAGCAGAAGGTGGCAGGGGTGCAATTCGCGGGGTGCGATCCTCCGGCGCACTTCTCAGCCACCGCGCGAGCGAAAAAGATGCATTGGCAAGCCGCAGCCGACGCCGATCAGAAATGTCGGGGGGATGGCAATCAGGCTCACCCGGGCCTTGCACGACACGCTTTCCGCCAGCACCCGTACCGTCAACGCAATCGCCGCAATTGCCATATCCCAGGTCAGCCCGTCGGTGGAGGCGTTGACATACCAGCCGCCGGTCAACCCTGACAGGACCGACGCCCGGTTGCGGACCAGTCGTGCATGCGGTCAGCCAGATAAGCGCAAGTGCCACGGAAGATTTCATCGCGGTCCCTTTACGCCAACGGGACTCATGGCGATCAGGTCGGGGTCGGGGGGCGGGCTGTCCCCGAACTTCTGCCGCCCGGCACCCGCGCGAGGGGCGTCTGTGATCTCGTCATCGGGTGCGCCAGGGGGGTTTGCTTTCTCCGCCCCGGACGCCCTTCAGGGGGTCGCCCAAGCCGCAGCGTGCCCGCAACACGGCCAGCCAGCGCGGCCAGACGAATCGCCGGGTTCTGCGTGCTCAGTTCGTGGCTTCCAGTTCGTTCGGGTTGACCACCACACCAACGGCGACATCACCCGAAACGGCAACCCCCGGCCGGCTTGCCGAAGGTGCCCCATCAGCACCGCAGGCGGCAAGTCCGAAAAGTGCAAAAAGAACAATGGCGGTTTTCATGGATCATGCTCCTG
>JAYSSN010000337.1:0-8380 GCA_043720555.1 Rhodobacterales bacterium
CATCTGACGGCCGCCACCCTGACATTCCCGGAAAACCGTCAGACCCCGATTGCGGCAGCGCTGACCTTTTCAGGCAATGTCACTGCGGATTTCGACTGGCGTCAGGTTGGCCCGCAGACCTGGGATATTGACGTGACGACGGCGGCAGGGCTGCTGTCGCTGCGCCGTGGCGGATCGCAGTTGTTCATCGACGGGGCTTTGGCGGGCGAGGGGCCGGACCGGGAGTACCCCAACCTTTACGCGCACATGGCCGCATTGGTGCAGACAGGCGCCTCTGAGGTGGACCTTTCCCCGATGGTGCATGTGGCGGACGCGATGACACTGGGGCGGCGGTTGTACACCGAGGCCTTCGCGTTCTGAGGCGCGGGCTGACGCACACCGCGCGGGATCAGGTGGTGGGTGCGCAATACAGCCGGTAGAGTGTGGCCAGGATGCTTTCAACCTCGTGGCTGGCCAGGCGGTAATAGATGGTCTGGCCGTCGCGCCGGGTGTCCACGATGCCCGCCGCGCGCATCTTGGCCAGATGCTGCGACAAGGCTGCCAGGCTGAGACCCGTGATCTGGGCCAAGGCCCCCACCGACTTTTCGCCACCCAGAAGATTGCAGAGCACAATCAGACGCTTGGCATTCGCCATGGTGCCCAGCAAAACCGACACGGTTTCAGCCTTGGCTTCCAGTTCGGTGATACTTGCAAAGTCGATATCCATTTTCATGGTTGAACTTTAGAGATTGCTAAAGTATGTAGCAAGAGAAATCTGCCCAGAGGCAGAATCGTGGCCGTACCGGCGCGCGAAATCGCAGTCTCTGGTGTGGCAATTTTGGATATCCGCCGCGCATGGCGGGAAAGGTATGATATGGTGCTGACAGAATTCACGCCGCTTGCGTCCTTGGCTGGTGGCGCGCTGATCGGGGTTGCTGCCGTCTTGCTGATGGCGTTTCAGGGTCGCGTCGCGGGGATCAGCGGCATTGCTGTGCGCATGTTGCCGCCCTATTCCGACAGCGAGGTCGGCGGGCGCATCGCCTTTGTCGCGGGGCTGATTGCAGCGCCTGTGATCGTGATGCTGGTGACAGGGCAGTTGCCCGGGCAGACGATTGCTGCGGGCGGCGGCCTGCTGGTGCTGGCGGGGTTGCTGGTCGGCTTCGGGTCGGTCTGGGGCAATGGCTGCACCTCGGGCCATGGGGTTTGCGGTCTGGCGCGGTTGTCAGTGCGGTCGGCGGTTGCTGTGGCCACCTTCATGACGACCGCGATCGTCACCGTTTTTGTCATGCGCCATTTGTTGTGAGGTCCGCCATGTCCATCATCATCCAATTCGTCATCGGCCTGGTCTTTGGCATCGGTCTTGTGGTCGCAGGCATGTCTGACCCGGCCAAGGTGCTGAACTTTCTTGACCTTGCCGCGATCCCGGCAGGCACGTGGGATGCCAGCCTTGCCTTTGTACTGGCAGGGGCAGTTGCCGTGACCTTCGTGGGCTACCGCATCATTTTGCAGCGCGACAAGCCGGTGCTGGCCGAGACGTTCTATCTGCCGATTGCCGCTGCCCTGAACAGCCGTATCCTGACCGGCCCGGCGATCTTTGGCGTCGGTTGGGGTCTGGCAGGGTTCTGCCCCGGCCCGGCCTTTACTGCGCTGGGTGGCGGCACGGCGCAGGCGGCGCCGTTTGTTGCCGCGATGATGGTGGGCATGTTTGCCGCGCGCTGGCTGTCGCTGCGGCCCGTTAGCCACACCCGCGTCCCGATGAGCCGTTAAATTCCGATCCACCTTTGCGTCAGGAGAACATCATGTCCGCAGTTCCGTTCCAACCCGACCTGACGGTGACAGCCGAAGTGACCGCGTTTTTCGACGAACCGACCAACACGGTCAGCTATGTGGTCAAAGATCCGTCATCTGACGCCTGTGCCATCATCGATTCCGTCATGGACATCGACTATGCCGCCGGGCGTATCGCTTATGACAGCGCCGACCGGATTGTTCGCTTTGTGCAAGAGCACGGGCTGCGGGTGGAGTGGCTGATCGAAACCCATGTCCATGCTGACCATTTGTCCGGCGCGCCTTATCTGCAGGACAAGCTGGGCGGCCAGATCGGCATTGGTGACAAGATTACCGTGGTGCAGGATACATTTGGCAAGGTATTCAACGAAGGCACGGCGTTTCAGCGCGATGGCAGTCAGTTCGACCGGCTGTTTGGCGATGGCGACAGCTATGCCATCGGCAGCTTGCAGGTCAACGTGCTGCACACGCCGGGCCATACACCCGCCTGCATGACACATGTCGTGGGCAACGCGGCCTTTGTCGGCGATACGCTGTTCATGCCCGATGGCGGATCAGCGCGGGCGGACTTTCCGGGTGGCGATGCGCGCATCCTGTACCGGTCCATCCGGCGCGTGCTGTCGTTGCCCGATGCGATGCGCCTGTTCATGTGCCATGACTATGGCCCCGATGGCCGCGAAATCCGCTGGGAAACCACGGTGGGCGAACAGCGCGCTCATAACATCCACGCGCATGACGGGGTGACCGAGGATGCCTTTGTGGCATTGCGTGAGGCGCGCGATGCGACGCTGGGCATGCCACGGCTTATTATTCCGTCGCTGCAGATCAACATGAAGGCGGGCGCACTGCCCGACCCGGATGAAACCGGCAAGCGGTTCCTGAAAGTGCCGATCAACGTGCTTTGACGCGAACCCGACATACAAGGCTGATCCCGTGCAGCGCATGAAAGCGATGTTTCCCATCCTCGGATGGGCCCCGACCTATTCACGTCCCGATGCTGTGAATGACCTGATGGCCGCTTTGATCGTGACGATCATGCTGGTGCCCCAGAGCCTTGGCTATGCGATGCTGGCGGGGTTGCCGCCGCAGGTCGGGCTCTATGCGTCGATCCTGCCGTTGCTGGCCTATGCGGTGTTCGGAACCAGCCGCACACTGGCGGTGGGGCCCGTTGCGGTGGTGTCGCTGATGACGGCGGCGGCGGTGTCGCAGGTGACGGCCGCAGGCACGCCGGAGTATCTGACAGCGGCAATTACGCTCGCGTTTCTGTCGGGGGTGATCCTGCTGGCGATGGCGATCCTGCAACTGGGGTTTCTGGCGAATTTCCTGAGCCATCCGGTGATTTCGGGGTTCATCAGCGCATCGGGCCTGCTGATTGCGGCCAGTCAGGCCAAACACCTGCTGGGCATCAGCGCGGCGGGCGATACGCTGCCGGATATTCTGCTGGGGCTGTGGGGCGGGCTGGGGCAGGTGAACCTTGCGACGCTGGCCATCGGGGCGGCGGCACTGGTGGTGCTGTTCTGGGTGCGCAAACGGGCAAAGCCGGTGCTGCTGCGGGCGGGCTTTGCGCCGCGCCTTGCCGATCTGCTGGCGAAGGCCGGGCCGGTAGCGGTGATCGCGGCATCAATTGCGGTGGTGCTTGCGTTTGACATGCAGGCACGGGGCGTCAGGATCGTGGGTGCCATTCCGGCGGGGCTGCCGCCCTTTGCCTTGCCATCCTTCGATCTGGCGCTGTGGCGGGAATTGCTGCTACCGGCGATGCTGATCAGTCTGGTGGGATTTGTGGAATCGGTGTCTGTCGCGCAGACGCTCGCGGCCAGGCGGCGGCAGCGCATCGTGCCCAATCAGGAACTTGTGGGGCTGGGAGCGGCCAATATCGCGTCGGCCTTGTCGGGGGGGTATCCGGTGACGGGTGGCTTTGCGCGGTCGGTGGTGAATTTCGACGCGGGGGCCGCAACGCCGATGGCGGGGGCGATCACGGCGGCGGGGATCCTTGCCGCGACGGTGTTTCTGACGCCGGTGTTCGCATTTCTGCCGCAGGCGGTTCTGGCCGCGACGATCATCGTGGCGGTACTGGGCCTTGTGGACGTCGCGGCCATCCGGCGAACCTGGGTCTATTCCAAGGCCGATTTCGCGGCGATGGCGGCGACGATCCTGCTGGTCTTGACCGTCGGGGTCGAGGCGGGGATCGTGGCAGGTGTCGGCCTGTCGATCCTGTTGTTCCTGTGGCGCACCAGTCGCCCGCACGTGGCCGTCGTGGGGCAGATGCCAGGGACCGAACATTTTCGGAATGTCGAGCGTTATCAGGTCATCACCGATCCGACGCTGCTGTCGGTGCGTGTGGACGAAAGCCTGTATTTCGCCAATGCCCGCATGCTGGAGGACACGATCTATGACCGCGCGCTTGATATGCCGGGGTTGAAGAATGTCGTGCTGATGTGCCCTGCAGTGAACCTGATCGACGCCAGTGCGCTGGAAAGTCTGGAGGCGATTGCCGTGCGTCTGCGCGCGGCGGGGATCGGCTTTCATCTGTCCGAAGTGAAAGGCCCTGTCATGGATGCACTGAAGCGGTCTGACTTTTTTGTCCATTTCCAAGGCGAGGTGTTCTTGTCGCAATTCGCCGCCGTGCGCGCCCTGGCACCGGCGGGGATCGTCGGATCAGACGGCGCGCGGCCTGCCGGCGCATGACGCAATCGCCGCGCGGGCGGCGGTGACGACCGGGGCAATCGTGTCTGACAGGATCAGGTTGCGGTCGAACCGGGCCGGATCGCGCGCGACGGCAGCACGCAGCGCGGTGCCAAACGCCATGCGCAGTTCGGTGCCGATGTTGAATTTGCAGACGGCCGTATGCTGTGCCAGATGGTGGCGTTGGCTGGGCGCGATGCCCGATCCGCCATGCAGGACCAGCGGCAGGCCGGGGCAGGCAGCCTCGATCGCGCGCAGGCGGTCCATGTCGATGGTGGCACCGGGTGCGGGCATCAGGTGGCTGTTGCCAACGGAAACGGCCAGCGCATCCACCCCGGTCTCATGCGCAAATCGTGCTACATCGGCAGGATCGGTGCCATGCGACGTGGCACCTCCCTGATAGCCGACAAACCCCAGTTCCGCCTCGACCGACACACCCGCCTTATGGGCCATTGCCACGATGGCGGCGGTGCGCGCGATGTTTTCATCCAGCGGCAGGCCCGATCCGTCATACATGACAGAAGTAAAGCCGCAGTCGATGGCCTGCTGGCAGATGGCAAGGTTTTCGCCGTGGTCGAGATGTGCCACCACGGGCACGGTCGCCCCGTCGGCCAGCGCGCGAAACATTGCCCCCAGCACTGGCAGCGGCATGTGCGCGCGACAGCCCGGCCCCGCCTGCAGGATGACAGGCTGGCCTTCCGCCTCGGCCGCGCGGACATAGGCCAGCGCATCTTCCCAGCCCAGCACCACCAGCCCGGCCACCGCGCGCCCCTCGTGCAGGCAGGGGATCAGCACATCGGTCAGCGTGGCGCGGGTCATTTGAACTTTGCGATCATGTCTTTGATACCGGGGATGGTGTCGATCTGACTGGCATGGCTGGGTTGAAAATACTGTACCAGCGACCGCTGGCTTTGCCCGCCAAGAATGGTGAAATAGTACATTTCATAGCCCGGCAGCACGCAGCACGGATGATAGCCCTTGTCGATGACCACGGTCGATCCATCAACGATGTGATAGGCATCTCCCGGCTGGCCGTCTGCCCGTTGCAGCATTTGCAGGCCCGACCCGTGCGGCGGGTTGAAACGAAAGTTGTATGCCTCATCGTGCCGGGTTTCGTCTGGCAGGCGGTCTGTGTCATGCTTGTGGCTGGGAAAGCCGGACCAGCCGCCGGCACCCACGGTAAAAAGTTCCGACACCAGCAGACGCCCGACGCGGCCATGGTATGCGGCACCAAGAATGTGCTTGATCTTGCGGTGGGTCTTGGTGTCGTCGGAGCCGTATTGCACAGGGTCGATATCGGCGGCGCGGATGGCGAAGGGTGGCAAGACCTGATCGTATCGCGCGCCGGCCACGAACACCTCGGCACCGGGTGAGGTGCAGGTGATTGTCGCCGCCTGCCCGCTTCCGACATAAACGCCCTCGGGTTCGCCGTCCCAGACGTTCGAGCGCCGCGTGCCGATCGAGGGGAAATTGTCGCCTGCGGTGGCCACATCCACGGTCCCGGTCGCAGGCACGATGCAGGTTTCATAGCCGGGCACCTGCGATGTGAAGCTGCCACCCTGCTGCAGCTTTACGATATTGAAATAAACCAGCGGGACCAGCGGATGCGCAGCGCCGACGATGGCGCGGTTCTGGTTGTCATGGGGCGCGATGTGCATGGAATACCTCAGTGCCGGGTGATGAAGTGGTCGAGCGTGGCGTTGTCGGGCGAGGCGGGGGCGCAGCCAATACCTGCAACGATCAGTGCGGCGGTGGCCGATCCACGCTGAACGGCGACCTCAAGCGCGTTGCCCCGCGCAAGTCCGGCCATCAGCCCGCCCATGAAGCCATCACCCGCACCCATCGGCTTTAATGCCGCGACGGGGAAGATCCCGGTATGAAACAGCGCATCGCGCGTAAAGGTCACAGACCCGTCTGCGCCCTGTTTATAGACGACGAACAGCGCGCCATCCTGCGCCAGTTGCCGGGCCAACGCCTGCCCGGTGGCATGGTCACCTGCGAGCAGGTCGAATTCATCATCATTGCCGATCACGATGTCGCTGGCCTTGGCGGCGGCAAGGCAGGTTTCGGCGGCCACGGCCGCAGATGGCCATGAATAGGCCCGGTAGTCGATGTCCATGACAATCAGTGCACCTGCGGCCCGCGCCTGCGCCATAGCGGCAAACGTGGCGGTACGCGACGGTTCGGCCGCCAGCGCCGTGCCGGTGACGATCAGGGCGGCAACGGGCGCGAAATCCACCGTCGCCACGTCCTGCGGGGTCAGGGCGAAATCCGCGGCACCGTTGCGGTACAGCACGGTCTGGCAATCGGTTGCACGGGTTTCGGTGACCGCGAGCGAACTGCGTGCGTCGCCCCCGGCGGTCCGCACATAGCGGACATCCACCCCGAAGCGGTGCAGCGCCGCCAGACAAAAGCGCCCCACAGCATCATCCGAGATACGGGTCAGCAAGGCGGCCTTGGCTCCCTGCTGCGCCAGCGCCACCGCAATATTGCCCGCCGAGCCGCCGATGGTGGCAAAGAAATGCTGCGCATCCTGCACCGCAGTCCCCGGCGGATCGGCGTAAAGGTCCATCCCCACGCGCCCCAGCACGACAAAATGGTTTCGCTGCAGTCGGTGCCACGGCTGTTGCATGCCTGCCCTTTCCTGAATTGCCATTGACCTTGTATCCCTGAAGACGTTACTTCTTTTGTAACCGGTTGCAAATCATTTGGGAAGCGCGCCAGACATGCGGGAAATCGGCATTGGCATTATAGGCGGCGGGTACATGGGCAAGGCCCATGCGGTGGCCATGTCGGCTGTGGGGGCGGTGTTTGACACCGCGCTGCGCCCGCGGCTGTCCATGATCTGCGCAACATCCGATGCATCCGCCGAACGTTATCGCGCGGCGTACGGCTTTGCCCGCGCGACGGGTGACTGGCGCGTGCTGGTGGCCGATCCGGCGGTCGAGGCGGTGGTGATTGCCAGCCCGCAGGAGACCCACCGCGCCATTGCCGAGGCCGCCTTTGCGCTGAAAAAGCCGGTGTTCTGCGAAAAGCCGCTGGGGGCGTCGCTGGCCGACAGCCTTGCAATGGTGACGGCTGCGGAAGCGTCCGGCGCGGTGAACATGGTGGGGTTCAATTATATCCGCACGCCTGCGTCCCAGTATGCCCGGGCGTTGGTGGCCGGGGGTGAGATTGGCGCCGTCACTTGGTTTCGGGGTGAACATACCGAGGATTTCGGGGCTGATCCCACCACCCCTGCAGATTGGCGCAATCAAGGCATTGCCAACGGCACGATGGGCGATCTTGCCCCCCATATGATCAACGCGGCCCTGGCGCTGATCGGCCCGATTGTGCGCCTGTCTGCCGATATTGCCACCGTTCACAAAGCCCGGCCCGGCCCGGATGGCCCGGTGGCCGTGACGAATGACGATATCGGTCAGTTCATGTGCCGTTTTGCCAACGGGGCAATGGGGCACCTGTCGTTCAGCCGGGTCGCGACGGGGCGAAAGATGGGCTACATCTATGAAATCACGGGTACAACCGGGGCGATCCGGTTTGATCAGGAAGATCAGAATGCGCTGTGGCTTTACCGCGCTGATGATCCGCCGGGGCAGCGGGGGTTTCGCAAGATCCTGACCGGGCCGGAGCATCCCGACTATCTGCCGTTTTGTCAGGGCCCCGGACACGGTACGGGGTACCAGGACCAGATCATTATCGAGGCCCGTGATTTCCTGCGCGCAATTGAAACCGGGGTGTCGCAGTGGCCAACGTTCCGCGATGGGATGGACGTGAACCGTATCATCGACGCCGCCCACGCCAGCCACGCATCGGGCGCGTGGGTTGATTTGTGAAAGGACCGGCATGATCCGCATCGGCAACGCGCCCTGTTCCTGGGGCGTGGAATTCGCAGGCGATCCCCGCAACCCCGACTGGCGGCGCGTGCTGTCTG
>JAYSSN010000338.1:0-3229 GCA_043720555.1 Rhodobacterales bacterium
CCCCTTGAAACGGATCTTTGCAGTGTTCATCACGCTGGTCGCATTGAACATGTTGCGCAAAGTGGCGGGCTGGTAACGCGAGTTCGGCGTGGTGCGGCCGGGCCTTGCTGGCGCACCGGCCCGGCATCAGCACGACCACCCGGTCCTGCGCGGCGGTAACGGCGACCGGCGCTTCGTTCATTAACTTTACCGATCTGGCTTCAATTGCTGAATTTTTCCTTTGGCAGATGCCGGAGTTGCACCCTAGTGTGTTTCCGAACGAGGGGGAACTTCATGGATTTATCTGACAGCCGCGATATCAACGCGAAGCCTGCCCATGTCTGGGCGGCAATCCTCGACCCGGAGGTGCTCAAGGCCTGCGTGCCGGGTTGTGAAAGCATGACCGGATCCGTCGCCGATGGATTCGAGGCGGTCGTGGTGCAAAAGGTGGGGCCGGTGTCGGCGCGCTTCACCGGCGTCGTCAAGCTGTCGGACATTGTCGAAGGGACATCGCTGAAGATCAGCGGCGAAGGCAAGGGTGGCCCTGCAGGGTTTGCCAAGGGCGGCGCGGACGTCACCCTTGAACCGATCGAAGGCGGTACCAGACTGTCGTATGTGGTCAAGGCAAATGTCGGTGGCAAGCTCGCGCAGCTTGGCAGCCGGATCATCGACGGCTTTGCCAAGAAAATGGCGGACGAATTCTTCAACCGCTTTCAGGCTTCTGTCGAAGGACCGGACGATGCGGTGGCTGTGGCAGAGGAATCCGTGACGACGGACAAGAAAAAGGGCTGGTTGCGGCGCCTGCTTGGCGTTTGGAAACCAGCGAAAAACAATTGAAAATCAGAAATACCAAGGGAGGAATGGAATGACAACAATCTCGATGACGGTGAACGGCAAGGCCGTTTCGGGCGAGGTGGAAGGACGCACGCTGCTGTCGTCCTTCTTGCGCGAGGGGCTGGGCCTGCGGGGAACCCATATTGGCTGTGACACGTCACAATGCGGGGCCTGTGCCGTGCATCTGGATGGCGCGCTTGTGAAAAGTTGCACGGTGCTGGCGATGGATGCCGCGGGTGCCAGCGTCACGTCGATCGAAGGCATGGCCAATGATGACGGCAGCCTGTCGGTCATACAGGCGGCGTTTCAGGAACATCACGGGCTGCAGTGCGGGTTTTGCACGCCGGGCATGGTGATGGCAGCGGCTTCCTTGTTGAAGGTAAATGCAAAACCAACCGAGGCAGAGGTGCGCCACCATCTGGAAGGCAATATCTGCCGGTGCACGGGATACCACAACATCGTCAAGTCGGTGATGGCGGCGTCCGGGCAGGACGTATCAGCGATTGCAGCGGAATAGTCATAATTGTCAGTAAATTAGCGGGCGCTCTTTGCGTTTCGCTTTAAGGGAGGAGCTCAACATGCCCAAAGATGGCATCGGCGCCAGCACAGTCCGGCGCGAAGATATCCGGTTTCTGACCGGCAAAGGACGTTACACCGCAGACATCAACCTGCGCGGACAGGCCCACGCGATTTTCCTGCGCTCGGAAGTGGCCCACGGCCGCATCAACGGGATCGACACCGCGGTGGCCTCGGCCATGCCAGGTGTCCTGACCATCATGACCGGCGCTGATTTCGCGGCCATGGGTGGCAACCCCGCCGGCTGGCACATTCCCAGCCGCGATGGCAGCGCGATGAAAGAACCCAAGCGCCCCGTTTTGGCGCATGGCAAGGTCCGCCATGTGGGCGATGCCTATGCAATCGTCGTGGCCGAAACGCTGGAGCAGGCCCGCGATGCCGCCGAGGCGGTCGAGGCGGATATCACCGAACTGCCGGCGATCGTGGATATGGCGCAGGCGATCGCCAACAGCGACAACCGTGTGCACGATGAAATTGCCAATAACGTCTGTTTCGACTGGGGCTGGATCGAGGACAACCGCGCGGCCGTCGATGCGGCCTTCAAAAGCGCACCCCATGTGACCACGCTGGAACTGGTGAACAACCGGCTGGCCCCGAACGCGATGGAACCCCGCGCCTCAATCGGCGATTATGACAGTGGCACTGGTGACTACAAACTTTACACCACCAGTCAGAACCCGCACCTGAGCCGCCTGCTGATCGCGGCGTTCGTGATGGGCATCCCGGAAAACAAGCTGACGGTGGTCGCCCCCGATGTCGGTGGCGGCTTTGGATCCAAGATCTATCACTATGGCGAAGAGGCGGCGGTACTCGGCGCATCCAAGGCCATTGATCGCCCGGTGAAATGGGTGGCTGACCGGTCCGAGGCGTTCTTGTCGGACGCCCATGGCCGCGACCACGTGACGACCATTCAGCTGGCCACTGACAAGCAGGGCAATTTTCTGGCCCTGCGCACGGAAACGATGGCGAATGTCGGCGCGTATCTGTCGAACTTCTCCACCGCCACGCCGACTTTTCTGCATGGCACGCTGATGGCGGGTCCGTACCGCACGCCGCTGGTCTATGTGAACGTGAAGGCTGTCTTTACCAACACAGCCCCGGTCGACGCCTACCGCGGGGCAGGGCGGCCTGAAGCCACCTACAGCATCGAACGCGTCGTTGATAAATGCGCGCATGAGCTGGGGATCGACCCGATGGAAATCCGGCGCAAGAACTTTATCCAGCCAGATCAATACCCCTATACCACGCCCGTTGGTCTTGTTTACGACACAGGCAACTACAATGCGACCCTGGACAAGCTGATTGGCATCGGCGATCTGGCGGGCTTCGAGGCACGTGCGGCGGAATCCAAAAAACGCGGCAAGCTGCGTGGCTTGGGTCTGTCAACCTGGATCGAGGCCTGCGGCATCGCGCCGTCCAACCTGGTGGGCGTCCTTGGTGCGCGCGTCGGTCTGTTCGATGCAGCAACGGTCCGTGTGAACGCGACCGGCAACATCAGCGTGATGACCGGCGCGCACAGCCATGGGCAGGGGCATGAAACCGTGTTCCCGCAAGTGGTGGCCGATATGCTGGGCATTCCGGCATCGAGCATCGACATCGTGCACGGCGACACGTCCAAAATCCCGTTCGGGATGGGGTCTTACGGCTCACGCTCGTTGGCGGTCTGCGGCACGGCGATTGTAAAGGCGACGGAAAAGATCATTGCCAAGGGCAAGAAGATCGCCGCGCACATGCTGGAAGCTGCCGAAGGCGATATCACATTCGCCGATGGCAAGTTCAGTGTGGCAGGCACCGACAAGGCAAAGACCTTCGGCGAGATCGCGTTTTCGGCCTATGTGCC
>JAYSSN010000339.1:0-8319 GCA_043720555.1 Rhodobacterales bacterium
GGTGCCCCAATCGCCAGCGTCGGCGCAGTGAAGCCGGGCTTTTGCGCGGTGGCACTGCTCAGCGTCACGGCGGTCCCAGAGCTTTGCGTCCAGGCATAGGTGATCGTATCGCCAGCATTGGCATCAAACGAGGCCGAGCCATCCAAGCTGACCGCCGCCGCCGAGCCGACGCTTTGATCCGGGCCCGCATTGGCAACAGGAATAGTGTTTGGCGGTAGAATGACCAATTCGTTGAACGTGCCGTCAGCCAGAGTATACCCTTCCGCATTCTTAATGACGGCGGTCACGGAATAGGTTCCGATGGCAAGCGCATTACCGGCGGGGATCGCCAAGCTCCACGTCGTGCCAGATACGACAAGGCCGGTTGCGGTGGTGTAGGTGATGCCGTTCACCTCAACCGTCAACGTCTGACCAGATGCCAGAGTCGCAGTTCCTGTGATGGTTGGGGTTGTGTTGACGGTGGTTTGCGCCGTTACCGTAACAGGACCAACAGGTGAACTTGCGACATTCGTGGCCAAATAGGCGTTCAGCGCGTCAATCACACCCGCCGCATTACCACTCTGATTGGAGCCATTGGGAAAGGTCAGGGTCGATGAATTCAGCCGCAAGCCAATATTGCTTGTCGTCGAAATGGTGTAGCTAAGACCGGCACCATAGCTAAATGTGGTGCTCGGCGTTCCAGCAGCCGGGATAAACCCAAGCGCGTGTAACGTTCCGCCCGACGTCAGACGCCATACAATAGTACCCGGTATCGTAATAACTTGTCCGGATCCAAGCGTCAGCCGAAGCGTGCCAGTAATATTGCCCGATCCATTGGTGGTAAATTGCCCTGTGGTTGACGGCTGTGTAAAAGTTGCACCAATCACACCTAACGTCGGAAAGTTGGTGATGTTGTTCGCTTGTTGGTTGTTTGCTCCGATCGTACCGATAAATCCTTGGGTAAAGGACACTGAAACAGTCTGCGCCGTGGCAGCTTGTGGCAATAAAAACGCCAAAAGCACCAGAAACGATGCAAAAATAATTCGACCAAATGTCCCGAACGCATGCATGTGATATCCTGCCTTTTGCCGTTCGGCGATTCTTAGGCTTAGCCAGATTTGGTAGCACATCATCTATTCGCTCACAGCATCTATATGTCACTAGCCCAAAAAACTGCATTGTTATGTAAATTGGGATGACGGCTAAAACTTAGTTCATTGCCAAAACTCCGACTTCGTCAAGAAGCGTTGCCATGTGGAGACGATGCAACCTCTAGTAAGCTGTGGCTATGTTTCACAAATCGGCTGATGTCCAGAAGGCGCATTCAACTGGTCGTCGCAACACCCTGCTTCAGAAGGTTGCAATGACGACAGGCAAACGAAGGTACGAAAAATCGATCCGGGGCAAATTGCGCTCGCCTGGTCGGCCACCGATCTGGCAACGTGAGAGCATGTGCCGGTTCTGGCGGGCCGTGGCATCTGGCATTTCCAGTGAGAATGCGGCCAATGATGCCGGTATTTCGGGCCCGGTCGGAGTCCGTTGGTTTCGGAGCTCAGCCGGAATGCCACCCACACAGCTTTCACCGACATCCAAGTCGATCACGAGCCGGAGGCTAAGTTTCATGGAATGTGAGGAGATCGCTCTCGAACGCGCAAGGGGAACTGGCGTCCGTGCGATTGCCCGCAACCTGGGCAGGTCTCCCAACACGATCTCACGCGAGATCGGGCGGAACTCGGCAACGCGCGGCGGGAATTTCGACTATCGGGCCAACACTGCACAATGACATGCCGATCGTGCAGCGCGACGGCCGAAGTCAAGCAAAATGGCCGTCAATCTTGCCCTGAGGAACTATGTCCAGGATCGGCTGTCCGGCATCATGGCCGCACCCTCCGGCGTCGCCTTCGAGGGGCCGAACGTGGTATGGAAGGGACGCCGGGCCGTGCACCGACAAAGCCGACGTTGGTCCGCCGCTTGGAACCCGAAACAGATTGCGCAACGGTTAAACATCGACTTTCCGGAGAATCCCGACGTGCGCATCAGCCAAGAGGCAATTTATCAAGCGCTTTATATTCAAGGGCGCGGCGCCTTGAGGCGGGACCTCTCTGCCTGCTTGCGATCCGGAAGCGCGTTGAGGTTGCCCCGTGAACGTGCCCGCAATCGGGGCAAGGCCTTCATCGCCGATGCGCTGATGATCAGTGATCGACCTGCAGAAGTCGCGGACAGGGCCGTCCCCGGTCATTGGGAGGGAGACCTTATTCTTGGCCTCGGCAGTTCGGCAATCGGCACGCTGGTTGAACGCACAACACGATTTTCCATGTTGCTGCACTTGCCGCGCATGGAAGGCCATGCAAAACGCATCTCCGTCAAGAATGGCCCAGCCTTGGCGGGACACGGCGCGGAGGCCGTTCGCGACGCCATCGCCGCCACCATCATGGATCTCCCCGCGCATCTGCGCCGTTCGCTGACCTGGGATCAGCAACATGCACAATTACGGATCGACACCGGCCTGGAGATCTACTTCTGCAACCCGCAAAGCCCATGGCAGCGTGGAAGCAACGAAAATACAAACGGCCTGTTGCGGCAGTACTTTCCCAAAGGGACGAACCTCAGCCAGCATGGCACCGAAGAACTGAGCGCCGTCGCTCATGCCGTGAACACAAGGCCCCGCAAAACACTTGGTTGGAGAACACCTGCGGAAGCCTTCGACACGCTGATAAAAACCGATATTATCAATGGTGTTGCGACGACCGGTTGAATCTGCCTTGACCGCCTCGGTCACTGTGGTGGATCAGACCGCCCTCATGAACGGGCCTGCGCGCATAAAGTGCCTGTTCAAGAGCGTCCAGAACGAAATCCGTTTTTGCTGATCTCGATACTTTCCAACCCATAATAAGGTTGGCAAAGGTGTCGATCACGAACGCGACGTATGCAAAGCCTTGCCACGTCGAGACATAGGTAAAATCACTCACCCACAACATGTTTGGCGCAGGCGCGCGGAACTGACAGTTCACCTTGTCGCGTGGGCATGGCACTGAAGTATCAGGGATCGTTGTTCTTACGATCTTTCCTCGGACAATGCCCCGCAATCCCATGCCCGCCATAAGTCGTGCGATGGTGCAACGGGCAACAGCCTCACCTTCCCGGCACAACTGCCGCCAAGATTTGCGGACACCGTAGACCTGCCAGTTGTCGTCCCAGACGCGTCGGATCTTGGGGCGAAGCTTAGCATCCGTTTGCTGGCGAGCAGACCCCTTGGTAGGATCGGCTCGTATCGCCAGGCGGGCATAGTAACTCGATGGGGCGACCTGCAAAACCTTGCAGATCGACTTGCCCCCGTGAGCCGCGCGATGATCGTCGATAAACGCGGTCATGGCTTGAACGGGCGGTCGAGTTCCGCCTGAGCAAAATACGCGCTCGACATTGTCCTCGGACCAATGGCGGAAAATGTCTCGTCTATGCGCAATATCTCATTCGCCTGCCGCAGCTGGCGCACCTCGCGCTCGAGTTCCTTGATCCGGTCACGCTCAGCACTGGTGGCACCATCACGTGCGCCACCGTCACGTTCTGCCTGCCGAACCCAGACCTTCAGCGTCTCCGGGATACAGCCAATTTTGGGCGCTATAGCAGTAACCGCCGCAGATTGCGTTTCATATGAGCCTTGATGCTCCAGCACCATGCGAACGGCACGCGCCCGCATCTCGGGTGAATAACGATTTGATGTCCAAGCATCCGACATTGAACCGGTGATTGGCGCGATGCTGAGTATCGGGTCGGTGGTCTAGTCAGTGGCCGACAAACGGGGCCGATGAGAATGAGGCCGAATGGAAACAGCCAGCGCGGGTGATGCCGCTGGTCCCGCGCTTCTTTTTTTGCCAGTGACGGGCGAAAACAGTTTCGGGTCACCAACTTCTGCAAGTTCTTCCGAAAGAACGTCGGGCATGCTCTGGCCGAATTCCGTGCGCTTTGCTGCCGTGCTGACAGTTGAGACCGACCAAGTTTCAGGCGAAGTGCCATGCCGTCGTGCCAACCTCGGTAGAGGGCTTTGCCCTTTGTTCTTCAAAGATGCAGTTCACCCGCAACTGATCACCGGCGGCCGCCAAGGGTGCCGATCACCAGGCCAACCGCTTCGACGGGCTTGACAGAATCTTCCAGCTGCACTTAAGGTTAAATTAGACTGATCGGTCTAATCCTGAACAACCAAAAGGGCAACCCGCAGCATGAACACAGCCACGTCATCAACCACATGATTCAGATGACCAAGGGCTGAGCCCACCGCCGGACGACTTGCAAAGCACCGGCCCGAACTGCGGAAGTGCCGATGAATACAAAATTGAGACCTGTCGCCGAGAGCGCAGCAGTGATGCACGCGACCAAGCAACGCCTGATCGGCGCGGGTCTCCCCTTGCTGTTGAAGCATGGATACAATGATCTGGGCCTTCAGGCCCTATTGGCAGAGACCGGGATTCCCAGAGGCTCTTTTTACCATCATTTCCGTGACAAGGAAGATTTCGCACTGCAGGTTGTCGATACCTACATGGCGCTGGTTCACCAAGGACTTGATGCTTGTCTCGGAGACACAACGAAGCCCCCTCTCTTGCGGGTGCGCTCCTTTTTTGAGATGACGCAGCAATCATATCAGGTAGATGGCTACATGGGTTGCCTACTTGGTGGCCTCGGCCAAGAGCTGTCGGGTTTCAGCGAGGTGTTTCGGCAAAAGATCGACGCCTGCTTTTCCGCAATTGCCCAACGGGTGGCTGGTTGCCTGGAAGAAGCGCGACAACTTGGCCAAGTCGCCGCAGATATCAATGTGTGGCAGATGGCCGACCTGCTGGTCAATTGCTGGGAGGGGGCTGCCCTGCGCAGCCGCTTGCGGCGCAACCCGACCTCGCTTTACGAGATGCTCAACTTCTACTTCCGTGCAGTTGCCAAAGGTTGACCGCTGAATGCGTGATGTCGAACGCATTTTCGTAAGCGATGCGTCAGCCCCGTGGTTTCGGCCTGAGACCATTTCGGGCATGCCGCTCTGCAACTGAGTTTGCAGGAGTTTGGCGATGGAGCACCAAAATGAGCACCGGATGGAGGTTCCCATTCGCAAGGGAGTTTCGCGCATCGAGGTTCTGGATGGGCCGACAGGACGGCGGCATTGGCCGGATGAGGTCAAGGCACGGATTGTGGCCGAGAGCCTGCTGCCCGGGGCGCGGGTTTGCGATGTGGCGCAGAAGTATGGGTTGATCGCCCGCCATGTTTCGCAGTGGCGTGGGCTTGCGCGGAAGGGGAAGCTTGTTCTGTCCGCCGATAGCGCCCCCAGTTTTGTGCCGCTTGTGGTCGATCCTGTAGCCTCGCCCGGGCCTGTCATCGCGAAGACCGACACCGGAGTGATCAGGGTCGAGATCGCTGGGGCGGTGCTGCATGTCGCGTCAGACTGTAACCCGGATCGAGCGGCGGCATTGGCAGCTGCGTTGAAGAGGGCACTGTGATTTTTCCCGATCAAACGGTTCGGATCGTGATCGCGACGAAGCCGGTGGACTTCCGCAAGGGACACGATGGCCTGGCGGCCATGGCGCAGGCCGAGTTGGGCTTTGCGCCCAAGGCTGGCGTAATGGTGGTATTCCGATCCAGGCGCGGCGATCGGGTAAAGGTGCTGTTCTGGGACGGCAGCGGGATCGTGATGATTTACAAGCGGCTGGAACAGGGTAGTTTTGCCTGGCCGAAGGTCGGCGATGGCGTCATGCGGCTGTCTCGGGTGCAGTTTGAAGCGCTGTTCGCCGGTCTCGACTGGCGCCGGATCCATGCACCACGCCCCTCCATTCCCACTGCGACAGAGTGACTCGGATCGCCTTGTAAATATGGGCTTTTATGCGGTGATGCGGTATGAACGGGCATGTCATCGCCCACCTCTCAACCCCTTGATCTGGATGCCCTTCCGCCTGCCGCGCGGGAGGCGTTTCTGGCCATGCAGGCCAAGGTCGCGGGGCTTGAGGCCCATACCGAGCGCCAAGATTACCTGATCGCGGAACTGCGCCATGCTCTCTATGGCAAGCGGTCCGAGCAGATGAACCCTGATGACCGTCAGCTGGCTTTCGAGGACTTGGAGACGGCTGTCGCCGAGGCCGAAGCTGCCCGGGAAGCAGTGACCGTCCGCAATGCCGATGGCACCCAAAGGCGACCGGCAGCCAAGCGCAACCTTGGCCATCTGCCAGGCCACCTGCCGCGCATCGAACAGGTGATCGAACCTGCGCAAAAGGTCTGTCCCTGCGGCTGCACCGACATGGTGAAGATCGGCGAAGACCGTGCCGAACGGCTCGACATCATCCCGGCCCGCTTCCAGGTCATCGTTACGGTTCGCCCCAGATATGCCTGCCGTCGATGCGATGCGGGCGTTTGCCAGGCCGAGACGCCGCATTGGCTGATCGAAGGCGGACTTCCCACCGAGGGCACGCTCGCTCATGTGGCGGTGTCCAAATATGCCGATCACTTGCCACTATACCGCCAATGCCAGATCTACGGGCGCGGCGGCGTCGATCTGGACCGGTCGACCCTCGCAAGCTGGTGCGGCACTGCGGCTTATCATTTAGCGCCGGTCGTAGATCGGATGCTGGTTCACCTCAAACGATCAAGTCGGCTCTTCATGGACGAGACCCGCGCCCCGGTGCTCGACCCCGGGGCAGGCAAAACCAAAACAGGCTACCTCTGGGCCCTGACACGTGATGATCGAGGCTGGGGCGGCGAGGATCAACCAGCCGTCGTGTTTACCTATGCGCCCGGGCGCCATGGCAGCCATGCAATGGACATTCTGCGTGGCTTCGAGGGCATCCTGCAGGTCGATGGATATACAGGATATGACGCCTTGGCGGGACCGAAACGGGTGAACGGCAAGCCCGTGACGCTCGCCTACTGTTGGGCCCACGCCCGCCGCAAGCTGCACGACATCTATCAGAAAGACGGATCCGAGATCGCCGCCGAGGGCCTGCGCCGCATCGCGCAGATATATAAGGTCGAGGCCGGTATCCGAGGGCGAACACCTGAACGCCGCCTCGCCGTTCGCCAGGAACAATCTGCACCATTGGTCGCCGACTTCCGCCAGTGGCTGACCAAACAACGCAGCCGCATCTCCACCAAATCTCGTCTCGGCGAGAAGCTCGCCTACATCCATCGGCACTGGGATGGCCTGCAAATCTTCCTGACTGATGGCCGTGTCGAGATGGACACCAACCCGGTCGAAAACACAATCCGACCCATAACCCTCAACCGCAAAAACGCGCTTTTTGCGGGTCATGATGAGGGTGGCCGCACTTGGGCCCGCATGGCCTCGATCATTGAAACCTGCAAGCTGAACGCCGTCGACCCTTACGCCTACATGCGCACAACTCTGACAGCCATTGCAAACCGCCACCCGGCATCGCGCATCGACGATCTCATGCCATGGGCCTTCCAAAAGCAGTCAAGCTGAAACCCAGACGGGGGTCAGACACCGCTTACCCTTCTTCTTCATCGCGTGCTTGAAGCCGGGAAAGGCGGGCTGTTTCGGCATCGGCAGGGCTCCTCGTGGGGATGCCAAAGTCTACCAGATCACGCCGAAAGCGACAGGTTTTTCAGACGTTCCTCAAGTCGTCGCAACCTATTCGGTGGGGACGGACCATCTGGATCTGCAAGCCTTGGCCGAACGCCGAATCCGGGTGCTGAATACGCCCGATGTGCTGAGCAATGCAGTGGCCGAGGCTGCGGTGTTCCTGACACTCGGGTTGGCGCGGCGGGCGCAAGAAAGCATTGATCTGGTGCGGTCAGGGGCCTGGCAGGGCTGGAACCCGTCGCAGTTGGTTGGTTTTGAATTGAAGGGGCGTGTCGCGGGGATCATCGGCATGGGCCGGATCGGGCGCGAGATCGCCCGCATCCTGGGCGCACTGGGGATGCGGATCGCCTATCACAACACGCGACCGCTGGCCGCCGGTGCTGTGGCGGGCGACATCACCTATCACGCCAAGCTGGCCGATCTGCTGGGCACCTCGGATGTCGTGATCCTGGCCTGTCCGGCGACACCCGAAACCATCGGCATGATCAACGCCAGGACGCTGGCGCAGATGCGGCGCGGGGCGGTGTTGGTGAACAGCGCACGCGGTGCGCTGATCGATGACGATGCGCTGATCGCGGCGCTGGACACTGGCCATCTGGGCGGGGCCGCGCTGGATGTGTTCAACAACGAGCCGCAGTTCGACCGGCGCTATCTGGACCGCCCGAATGTCTTCATGACCCCGCATATCGGCAGCTCGACGATCGAGGCGCGGATCAGCATGGCCGAGATTCTGCGCGACGGGATGCTGGCGCATTTCGCGGGGCAGGTTC
>JAYSSN010000340.1:0-3221 GCA_043720555.1 Rhodobacterales bacterium
AAAAATCGCCGGAATGACTGTGTGCCAATGCTGGCTGTGGCCCAAGAGCCCCCCGCCATGCACCGGCGACCGGATGTCGCCCCGTCGGAACGACACTCATCTGACCGCCCCTTTGCCGTCCCCGCCGAAACGATGCCGTTCCCGAACGGCTTTCATGGGCTGATTTCGCGCTGGGCCCGTCCATGGCGAGCTGATCATTGCCTTCGATCCGAAAAAATTTGCCCACGGCAGGGCAGGCAATCCATTCGACAGGGCAGAACTGTTGTTCGCGGCAATCCTGGACACCAGCGCCCGACTGCCCTCGCAACGCCGGTTTGCGGCGCGTCAAAAATCGCAGAGCGATGGGATCACGCTGACTGCTGCGGAGGTTGCGATCCTTGATGGGCTGCTGGCTCTGGCTCTGTGGGCTAAGGCCGACTTTGGGGTGGCTCAACCGACAACGCGCCCTGCCCAAAAGCAAAGTCCCTCCGTTTCCGAAGGGACTTTTCAGGAGTGATGTTTTGCAATGGGGCGTGCGCTCCTGGTCAGGCCTTGTATTTGGCCACGGTGCCCGGCTGATTGCTCCAGGAAGCATACCAGCCGTTGAACAACCTGAACTGCGTTTCGACATAGCCCCGCTGGCTTGCGCTGAGCGCGTCGGTCTCGTTGAAGTGCAAGGCATATTCGGCCTCTCCCTGCAGCACGAGCATGTGCTTGAAGTAGAGCACCAGATCACACCCTTCGTCGAATGAAGACAACACGGTCAGGGCAGCGTCCAACTCGTGTGCGCGGGCGCGGGCCTCCCGGTCTCCGGCTGCAGCGGCGCGGCTCAGGTTGCACAAGGTGATGACTTCCCTGGGCAGCACACAGCCAATGCCGGTGATGGCACCCGAAGCGCCACAGTCGACAAAGCCGTGCACGACACCGGTATCAACACCGATCATCAGAGTCACATCGGCATTGCCCGACGTGATGAACTCGGCGGCATAGCGCATGGCGTCTTTGCCGCCGAATTCCTTGAACCCCACAAGGTTTGGATGTTCGGCGCGCAGTTGAAAGAACAGTTCGGCCCGGGTCGCAAAGCCATAGAAAGGGCTGTTGTAAATCACGGCAGGAAGGTCAGGCGCCGCCGCCAGAATCGCTTTGAAGTGGTTGCGCTGCGCCACCATTGACGGACCACGCGACAAGACCCGCGGGATGACCATCAGGCCATGCGCCCCGGCCTTGGCCGCGTGGGCCGCGTGGGCCACGGCGACGGCGCCATTCACGGCGCCGGTCCCGACGATCACCTTGACACCGGCGTTGACAAGCCGCTCTACGCCTTCCATGCGCTGGGCGTCGGTCAGAAGCGGCCAATCCCCCATCGAGCCGCAATAGACCACGGCGGACATTCCGGCGGCGATCAATGCCTTGCCTTTACGCACCAGCGCGTCGAAGTCCGGCGTGCGGTCTGGCTTGCAAGGCGTCATCAGTGCAGGAATGACCCCGGAAAAAATCTCGGCTTTCATATGGATCTCCTCATGCAAGTGCCGTCAGAGGTTTACGAGAACCCTGTGACCGGCCCCCCCCGAATCTCTGCTTTCCAGCAGTATATATTTTGTATTTTACTTGTCGACACAAAAAAGGCGAGCCCTCAAAGGTCGATTTCCTGTCGCTGGTCGCGGGCAAAAAGCTGTTGGATCTTGCGCACGATCTGATCTGCGTGCGCTTTCGCAAGCCGGTCCGCTGCCGCCAGATCACGCGCAACGATGGCCTCGATGATCTTTTCATGCTCGTCAACGAACTGCTGTGGCAGGCGGTCATCGTAGGATTGGTAATAGAGTCGCAAAATTCGGCGCCCTTCATCCAGCAATCGCTTGAAAAGCGTGATGTAATAGGGATTGCGCCCCGCTTCCGCAATTGCCGCATGAAAGTCGCGGTTCGCGGCAATCATCGCCAAAGCATCTTGTGCGGTGACGGACGCTGCAAATCTGGCCTGATGGGCTCGTATCAGCAGCAGGTCCTCGGCCCGATGATGCTGCGCGGCTAGCCGCGTCGTCACGCGGTACATCAAGGTTATTGCATCAAAAAACGTGTGCAGGTTGAGATAATCAATACTCGAAACCATCGTCGATCTGTTGGGAAGCGTATCAATCAGTCCTTCGCCCGCCAGCCGCACGAGTGCTTCACGGATCGGAGTGCGCGACATCGCAAAGCGCTCTGCCAACTGCACCTCATCGATCGGGCTGCCGGGGGGCAAGGTCAAATCAAGTATCTCATCACGAAGCAGATCATAGACCAACTTCACTCCCGAGCCCCGTTTCCGCTCCGGTGTGCTGTTTTCTGGCGCGTCCGACATCGAAACACTCTCTTTTGTCGCATCGAAATACAGTTTGTACACACGTTAGGCAACTGCTCAATCTGGCCGCAAGCCAGAGCCGGACGACTGCGCCCATCACCAGGGTGCACGTGACAACGCACGTCAGTCCGCCATCAGCATACCCCCTCCGAAGTCGGTGAGTCAGGCGATTAACCTGCCCACGATGGCCTGCAAATGATTTTCAATTGCAATTCGGATCGGTCGTGCGCTAAGTTGTTAATGATAATCGTTCGCAATAAGGTTCCGAAACCATGTCCGACGACAACACGCCTGCTGTAAATTCGGGCCGCCGCGCCCTGCTGATGGGCGGGTTGGTGGCCGCTGGCGGGGCGGCTGCACTGGCAAAGGGCGCAATGGCGCAAACCGCACCAAAGGCGGGCATGGCCGGGCACGATATGTCTGCAATGCCGACGCCCCCCTATGCCGCGCCGATGGCCGGGATGGCGCATGGCGACATGATGACGGTGGGGCTGGTTGATCACGCCCGCAACGGTTTTGACCCTGCGGCGATGCTGACGGATTGGTATACCGGCGTCACCTCCGCCCTGCCCGATGGCCGCACCCTGCGCACGTTCGAGGTGGTGGCCGAGGACAAGGAAATCGAAATTGCCCCCGGCATCTTCTTTCCGGCCTGGACGTTCAATGGCCGCGTTCCCGGCCCCGCGATCCGTGCCAAGGAAGGCGAGCGTCTGCGCATCATCTTCAGAAACTCCGGATCGCATCCGCATTCGATGCACTTCCACGGCATCCATTCGGCGCGGATGGACGGGGTTCCGGGCGCGGGCCTGATCAACCCGGGTGAGGAGTTCATCTATGAATTCGACGCCAAGCCCTTTGGCTGCCACCTGTACCATTGCCACGCGCTGCCGCTGAAACGGCACAT
>JAYSSN010000341.1:0-8306 GCA_043720555.1 Rhodobacterales bacterium
GCGATACGCCGCCATGAATTCGTAGGAGGAGGGACCGATCAGCGAATTCAGGATGAAATCGGGCCGGGCAAAGCGGATTTCCTCGATCATCCGATCGACATCGCGGGATCCGATGGGAAGGTAGCGTTCGCCCAGCACCTCGCCCCCGGCTGCGGTGATCCGCTCTCGCGCCAGGCGGTTCATCTCCCAGCCCCAGATGTAATTCGATCCGGTGAGGTAAGCCCGCCGCCCGTGAGCGGGGATCACCCAATCCAAAAGCGGCAAAAGATGCTGGTTCGGGCAGGCATGGGTGTAGACCACGTGATCCGACGCCTCGAACCCCTCGTAGGGCACGGCGTACCACAGCGTGCCGCCAAATTTCTCGACCGTCGGGATCACCTCCTTGCGGCTCCACGAGGTGACACAGCCCAGAACGTGCCGCGCGCCGGTGTCGCGCAGGATATCTTCGCACAGGGGGGAATAGGCATCGACGTTGCCGCCCGGATCGCGTTCGACGGGCAGGAAGGTCAGGTCAAGTGCGGGGTCGGCGTTCACCATGGCAATCGCCGCCAGCGCCCCGGACCGGCACGCCTCGGAGATCAGCGAATAGCTGCCCGACCGGGAATAAAGCAGCCCGAGTTCGATCCGTCTTTTCAAGCCGGTGCCCCCAACGAACGCAAAAGCCATGCTGCCGACCACTGTAAGTGGTCTGCAAGCAAGGCCCTGATGCCGTCCGACGATTTGCCGATTTTATGTTCCGAGCCTATGCCGCACGTCGCGCGGGTCAAGTCCCCTTTTGGGATTCCCAGCATCAGGCGGCATGAAATGCCCAATTTGTGGGCAAGTTGGACCACCACGCGAGCGCCCGATGACCTGAACTTGCGCCCCAATTTTCCGCCATGTGCGTAAACGATGTGCGCGCACGGCGGTGTTGGCGACGCTCAAGTTGTCGGGCCGTTCTGCCTGCACCCAGAGGGTGGCGAAGATGCGCGCCCAAAGCCCCCGGTGGCTCCGACGGTTGAAGCGGTTGTAGATCGTCGTCGACTCTGGCGGCCGGATCGCGGCACACGGGCTGTAAACGCCGCGCCGGATGTCAGCGCGCAGATGGTTTATCCTTCCGACCGGCTGTCCCGTAGCGAGATTTGCACGCGCTCTCAGCTTTGCCCAGATACATGTCTTGCGGCAGCAAGGGATGCGGTACGGGCCGCAGCGGCGAGGGGTGCGCCCCGCACCAGGTCGGCACAGAGCGCGCCGATGAAGGCGTCGCCGGCGCCGTGACTGGACACCACCTGCACCTTTTCGGCCGACAGGGAAAACACATCGTCGTCGGGCCCCATGGCGGCCAGTCCCAGGCTGCCCGCCGTCACGATGACGGCTTCAAATCGGGCAGCCAGACGTCGGACTGCCTCGGCGGCGCTGTGCAGGCAACAGACGCGGTCGCAGCCCATCATCTCGGCCTCGACCGCGTTGACGACAAGAATGTCGATCAGCGGGATCAGCGCGGGGGATAATGCACGCGCGGGGGCAGCGTTCAGAAGGGTGCGGATGCCGCGCGCGCGCGCCTGACGTGCGGCCGCAAGGTTCAGCACCTCGGGCACCTCATTTTGCAGGATCAGAAGGCCGACGTCCTGCCAGAGCGCCGGGTTTTCCAGCCCGGCGGCGTCGGACTGAAGATTGGCACCCGAGACGATGGTGGCTGCATAGTCGCCACTGGCGTCCATGATCGCAACGCTCATCCCCGACCCCGTGCCGGAAATCGTCGCGACCTGGGCATCATCCACACCCGCGGCGCGCAGGTTCTGGCGCAGGAAGGTGCCGAAATCATCGGCTCCTACCGCCCCGAACATCCGGCTGGGCACGCCCGCCTTCGCCACGGCCACCGCCTGATTGCCGCCCTTGCCACCGAATTTCGGATACCACCGACTGCCCACGGCGGTTTCGTCTTTGCGTGGCAGGTGGTCCGCCTCGACCACGATGTCGTAGTGCAGGCTGCCAACGGTCAGGACGACAGGAGCGGTCATCTGGGGCCTCAGGTTCGACGTTTGGATTGCACGGCACGCATGGTGCGGGTCAGGTTCTGGTCGGCCACCTGGCGGTCACGCTGCGCCACAGCAACAAACAGGGCGTCAAGCAGGCTTAACTGCGCAATGCGGGCGGTGGCGTTCTCGCCCAGCAACGGGTTGTTCTGGGCGGTCGAACACAAGACCACATCGACAATCCGGGCGGCGGGGCTGTCGGGATAGTTCGTCACCGCGATGGTCCGCGCGCCGTTCCTGCGCGCAAGTTCCACCGCGTCGATCACCGCTGCGGTGCTGCCAGAATGCGAAAACGCAATCGCCACGTCGTCAGGGCCAAGAAGGGCGGCCGACATCATCATCATGTGGGCATCGTCAAACACGCTGGTGCGGATGCCGATGCGCAGGAATTTGTGGCTGACATCACGCGCGATCTGGGCCGAGCCGCCAAGCCCGTAAAGGTCGCGCTGCCGGGCGCGGTGCAGATAATCGGCGGCGCGGTCAAAAGCCTGCAGATCCAGAATGGCGAACGTTTCTTCCAGCGCCTGCATGGCGGTGCGAAACACCTTCTGCACAATCTCGCCTGACGTGTCGTCGGCGGCAATCTCGGCATGAAGGGCGGCGGTGTCGGACCGGTAGTAGTCCACCAGCCCTTGGCGAAACTCGCGAAAACCGGCAAAGCCCAGCTTCTTGGCCACCTTGACGACCATCGCGTCCGACACACCCGAACCTTCGGAAACCGCGCGCAGCGCCATCGTCTCGTCGATATCCTTGCGCGCCAGAATGTCGGTGGCGACCTTGGCCTCCAGCGGGGTCAGGCCCGGCAGCCGCATCCGGATCTGCGCCCCCACTGCGCGCGGATCACCACTATGACCAGTCATTGCTCATCCCTCTTTGCCGCTCGTCACCTTGTCGATGAGCATTGCGACAATGATGATGATTCCGGTGGCAAGCAACTGGTAGAACGCCTGAACATTCATCAGGGTCAGCCCGTTGCGCAGGGTGCCGAGGATGATGCAGCCGATCAGCGTGCCGGGGATGGACCCGCGCCCGCCCATCAGGCTGGCCCCGCCGATGGCGGCGGCGGCGATGGCGTCCAGTTCCCACAGCGTGCCCAGCGTGGGTTCGGCAGCGCCCAGGCGGCCGATCAGGATCATCGCCGCGACCGCCGCCATCAGGCCCGAGATCATGTAGGCCGACAGCTTGGTCAGCGTGACCGGAACGCCCGCGATACGCGCGGCCTCGGGGTTGCCGCCAACTGCCATGAAATACTCGCCCAAGGGCGTCTTGTTCAGGATCACCCACGCGAAAACCGCCAGAACCCCCACGACGATCACCGGGTTCGGAACGCCCGCGACCGTCCCGTTCGTCAGGGCGCGGAACCCGTCCGGCAGTCCGAAGATCGGCGTGCCGCCTGTGTAGATCAGCGCCAGCGCCCGAAACAGCGACAGCCCCCCCAGCGTGACGATAAAGGGTTGCAGTCCGCCCCAGGTGATCAGTGCGCCGTTAAAGAACCCGCAGGCGACCCCGGTGGCCAGCGCACCCAGTATCGCCAGCGGCACCGGCACCCCGGCCACCAGCATCGCCGCCCCCAGAACCGCCGACAGCGCCGCGATCGGCCCCACCGACAGGTCGATCCCGCCCGATATGATGACCAGCGTCATTCCCAGCGCAATGCAGGCGTTGATCGCCGACTGCTGAAGGATATTCAGCATGTTGGGCGTGGTCAGAAACGTGTCGGACTGAAGGGCAAAGACCACCGATATCAGGATCAGGCCCAGAAGCGTTCCCGCATCGCGGAAGCGGATTTTGGAAAGGAAAGCATTCATGGGGCCGAACCTTCTGCGGGCTTTTCAGCGGGAATGGCGGCGCGGGCAATGTTGGCCTCGGTGATTTCGGACGGTCCGAGCGTGGCGCTGATCCGCCCTTCGCGCATCACCAGCACGCGGTCGGACACACGGATCACCTCGGGCAATTCCGAAGAAACGACGATCACCGCGCGCCCTTCACTGGCAAGGCGCTCGATGAGGTCATAGATCTCGGCCTTGGCACCCACGTCGATGCCGCGCGTGGGTTCGTCGAAGAGAAATATCTGCGTGTCGGCGGCCAGCCAGCGGCCGATGATCGCCTTTTGCTGGTTGCCGCCCGAAAAGCTGCCAATCGGGCGCGCGACGTCAAGAGGACGCAGGTTCACCTGCCGCATCAGCTCTTCGCTGCGCGCCTTCAATGCGGCCTTGCGGATCAGTCCGGCGCGCGAGAATGCGCGCATCGCAGGCAGACCGACGTTCGAGGTGATGGGGCGGTGCCGGACAATGCCATCGCGCTTGCGTTCTTCCGGGACAAGGCCAAAACCAGCCTTGATCCGGGCGCGGGGATTGTTGCCGGCCACCGCCACCCCGTTCACCGAAACCGTTCCGGCCTCTGCGTGATCAACGCCCGCGATCAGGCGCAGAAGTTCCGTGCGCCCGCTGCCGACAAGGCCCGCGATCCCCAGAACCTCACCGGCATGCAGGGTGAAACTGGCGTCACGAACTGCCCTGCCCCGGCCAAGACCCTGCACCTGCAGCACCACGCGGCCGGTGGCAAAACTGTGATGCGTCGCCTGTGCCAGTTCGCGCCCCACCATCAATTCGATCACCTGCCGCACCGGGGTTTCCGGGATCGGCACCTGGCCGACCAGCCGCCCGTCGCGCAGGATCGTCGCCTGCTGGCACAGACGGAACACCTCGTCCAGCTTGTGCGACACATAGATGACCGACACGCCCTGCGCGGTCAGTTTCGCAATCACCTGCACCAGCCGCTCGAACTCGGCCGGTGTCAGCGATGATGTGGGCTCGTCCATGGCAATGATGCGGGCATTGGCCCGCAGCGCCTTGGCGATCTCCACGATCTGGCGTTGCGCCACGCGCAGGGTGCGCACCTGTGCGGTCACGTCGATCGTGGGGTCCAGCGGGGCAAGCAGACGCCGCGCTTCGGTTTCCTGCCGCGCGCGGTCCACCAGAAAACCTCCGGCGCGGCGCAGGGCGGCGCCGAGGTAGATGTTCTGTGCCACCGACAATTCCGGCACCTGCTGCAATTCCTGATGGATCATCGCGATACCCGCGGCGGCGGCGTCGCGCGGGTTGATGATGGTGGCGGTTTCGCCGTCGATCTCGATCGTGCCGGCATTGTGTGGCAGCACGCCCGACAGAATATTCAGAAGCGTTGATTTCCCCGCACCGTTTTCCCCCAGCAAGCCATGCACTTCGCCGGGTGCCACGGTCAGCGAAACGCCATGCAGAACCGTGATATTGCCGAAACTTTTGGTCACGCCAGACAGCGACAGGCGGGGTTGCATGGCCATCGTCCTTTGGAAAGTGCGGCCCGCTGCTTGCGCGGGCGGGCCGCCGTTGCTTTAGTTGGCAGTCAGGGCAGCGCGCAGCGCGGCCATGTCGGTTGTCGCATAGGTTTCAACGTTGTCTTTGGTGATCAGCGCCTGTGGTGTCGCAACCACGCGCGGCAGAGCCTGACCTGCCATCAGACGCAGCGCCACCTCCAACGCAATCTCGCCAGTCAGAACCGGAAAGCTGTCCACAGTGCCGGTCAGATCACCCGCACGGATGGCCGCGTAGGCATCCGACACTCCATCGGTGCCGAAAACCGCCACGGTCTCCTGCTTGCCCGCCGCCTTCACGGCTTCGACCACACCAAGGGCCATGCCGTCGTTGTTGGCATAAAAACCCACCAGATCGGGATACTGCTGAAGGATCGTGCTGGCCGCGTTGAAGGCCTCTTCCCGGCTCCAGTTGGCGGGAACCGAGGCGACAACCTCGAACTTGCCCGACGCGTTGATCGTTTCGGTAAAGCCTGCGGTGCGCTGACCGGCGGCGTAGACGCCGGGCTGACCTTCGATGACAGCGACCTGACCGCCATCCGGACGGTTGTCGATGAACCACTGCGCCACGTTGACGCCGTTGCCCTTCTGCACGTTGCCGACGTAATGCGTGGCCGAGGGAATGACCGCATCGTTGACGTTGAGCACCGGAATTCCGGCGGCGGCTGCGGCCTCGACGGCGGGGATCAGGTTCGCGTCGGACTGAGGTGAGAACAGCAGCGCGTCAAAGCCCTGGCTGATCAGGTTTTCCGCAATCGACAGCTGGCCCAGCTGGTCGCCTTCGTTCTGCGCCGCCTGATAGACAAATTCGATTCCCAGTGCCGTGGCTACGTTCTGATAGCCCTCGCCCAGCGAGCGCCAGTATTCGTTGGTCAGCGTTTTCGATACGCCGCCCACCTTGGTGCCCGCAGGCGGGGCGGGCAAGGGGCCGAACTTGGCCTCAAGCTCGGACCAGTCCATACGGTCGGGTTCCGAATCCGAGTTCAGCGGCGCCAGATCCTGCGCTTGCGCCATGCCAAGCGTCAGGGCGAACACGCTGACAGCCAGCGCGCCTTTCAAGAAGTGTTGCATTGGTTCCTCCCTTTTCAACACGAGTTTCTATAAGACCGTAAAGTATTCAGTGTGCGACCGTGGCCTTGGCCAAAGCCACGCGGGCGTATTCCTGCGCTTCAACAGGGTCTTGGCGGTTTTGCGCATCTGCCAGGCCGTTGTCGCCTTCCATGCGGTCAACGGCGTCCAGCATCCGGCGCACCGTGCGGATATTGGCGGCGCATTCGGCTACGGGATCGAGGCCCGAGGCATCGGGAAATGTGTCGAAATAGATCGCGCCATCAAACCCGCCGCGCTTGACCTGACGCAGCAGTTCCAGCGTCGCCTGTTCGTGCACGGCGCCCACCATCAGCCCGTCATCCCGCTTGCCATAACCGTCGTTCAGATGCAGCCCCAACAGGCGTGAGCGGCGCTGAACAAGGGCCGCGACGAAGGCGGGCTGCTCATCGGCGTAAAGCGCATGGGCAAAGTCTATGGTGACCCCAAGGTTGGGCTGACCGGCCTGATCAATTGCCAAAAGCGTGGTCGCAGCATCTGGAAGAATACTGTAAGACCTTGGTTCATTTGGCTTATACTCGATGGAAATCAGGCAATCGAGGTCATGCGCCGCCACTTCGGCGATGGCAGACACTTCGGATTCCCACAAGGCCGCATAGTCACACTGGAAGGAATAGTCCCAACCGTCCTGCCCCATCCACAGCGTCATCATCGGTGCGCCCATGGCGCGGGCAGCGTCGATGCCACGTTTGGTCAGATCGATCGCCTCACGCCGGACGGCGGGGTCCGGGTTGGTGAACGCGCCGCGCTTGTAGGCCGGATTGGTGTAGTAGCGCATGGCGAGGCCCGAGACCTGAAGCCCGCAATCGCGCACCATGGCCCCGACAGCAGCCGGGTCGTCCGCCACATGATCGGGGTAGTTCAGATCCAGTTCCGACAGCCCATCAACGGTGGCTGCACGGCGTACCATCTGTACCAACGTCGGTTTTTCCGACAAGCCCGGCCAGTAAGCCGCGGCACCCGACGCAAACGAATTGATCCGCGTAGCATAACGTTTTCCGAGCATCGATTCTCCTCCTACTTCACGGTATCACAATAATCCATGAAGTAAACGAAGATCTCATTGCCGCCTGCCGCAGAGTGGTATGCCGGAGCTGAGCGGGCCCGGGGCGTTCCGCATCCAGACACCACTGCCACCGATTTTTCGGATGTCGCTGTCAAGCCGGGCATAACCTTTCACGCTGGCATTCCTGCTCCGGTCGGGTCACCGGACCCGGTGCAGACTGCCGCCGTGCAGCCCGCCAGGACTCAATCAGGTCGAAATGGCCTGGGGCAGGATAAACACCTACTTTCGCAAAGCCGCAGGGCGCACCACGAAAGCGCCCCGGCGCGGCGCTGGAAGCCTGCCAGACGCCTTCAACTTAATTGAATGCGAAAACGCCGCTGACGTGCCGGACCCGCTTCAACCCGGGCCAGACGCGCCCCTGTGCGCAGCCGAACCGGCCGGTTTGGTCATTCACGATGAGTTTGACTGTCTGATCTTCGCCCGGGTCGGGGTCAGCCGCCCGCAAATGCCATCGTCACGAACGGGTGGCAAAGCCCGGCCAGCGCGATCGAGATGCCCATCGGAAACCGGGTGCTACCCCCCAGCGCCTTCCAACTGCTGCGGCGAACAACGGCAAGCTGGCGCAGACCCACGATCAGCAAGATGCCTGCGATCATCGCGGCCGAAAAAACATAGGAAAACACTGTCAGACTGCCCACCGGCACGAACAGCATCAGAACAGCCAGAATCTTGACATCTCCGCCGCCAAACAGCCGAAAGCTGAACGCAAGGAAACCGGCGGCAAAGACCACCCCCGCGCACACCAGCCGAAGGATCAGGTCGGCGG
>JAYSSN010000342.1:0-8305 GCA_043720555.1 Rhodobacterales bacterium
GTGTGCCGGGGGGCGGACATCCTTGTGGCGGCGGTCGGTCGGCCTGAGATGATCACCGGCGACTACGTGAAACCCGGGGCTACCGTGATTGATGTGGGCATCAACCGGGTGGAGCGCGACGGCAAGATGCGGCTGGTGGGCGATGTGAATTATGCGTCGGCAGCGGCGGTGGCAGGCGCAATCACCCCGGTGCCGGGGGGCGTGGGTCCAATGACGATTGCCTGCCTGCTGGCCAATACGCTGACCGCATGCTGCCGCGCAAATGGGCTGCCGGAACCCGAGGGGCTGACGGCATAAGGCGCGCGGTTCACAGCGGTACGGCCAGCGCGCGTGAACCGGTGAGGATGGCGACGGCGCCGGCCGGAAACAGCCGTGCAATCGCGGGGTCGCTGCACCAGAGCCCGCCGGTATAAGCGCCGTAGGCGGGCAGGAGCAGCCGGTTCCCGTCGGTTACAAAACAGCGGTGGACCTGGCCTGCGAGCCGGTGTTTGGGGTGGTAGTGGCCCGAAATCTCGGGCGTTGCGGCAGTTGCAATATGGCGGCAGGTCACCGGCCCCAGGTGGACCTCGGCCCGGTGGCTGCCGCCAAGATCATGGTTGCCTGCGTCGTGGTTGCCTTCGATCCATATCCAGTCACGGCCTGCCATGAGGCAGGTCAGCGCCAACCGATCGCCTGCGTCCAGTGTGGTGGCGGCAGTGAGATCATCAAAAGAGTCGCCAAGCGCGATCAGCGATTTTGCGCCCGTGCGATCCAGATCATCGGCCAGCCGCGACAGGGTTTCGCGGGTTTCGTAAGGTGGCAGCAAGGCTCCGCCACGGCGGGCCATCCGTTCGGATTTGCCAAGGTGCAGGTCACTGACGATCAGCAGCTGGCGGTCCGGCCAGTGCAGCGCGCCGGAGGGCAGGGCGACAAGATGTTGGTCTGCCAAGGAAAAAGCATATCCCATCACGCCAACCCTGCCGCCTGCATCAGCCGTTCTGCGGCATCGGCCACCAGACGCTCGCGCCCTTGCCCCTTTACCGGAATGCGCCCCGGCTCAAGGAACAGCGGGGCGGCGAGTGGTGTCACATGGTCCAGCCGGATGCAGTCGATGCGGCCTGCAATACGCCCGAACATCTCTTCAATCCGGCCAAAATCGACCATGCCACGATCTGCCTCTTCGCGGGTGATTTGCAGCATCAGGTGGTGCGGGTCGTATTTCAGCAGCGTGTCATAAAGGATATCGGAACTGAAGGTTGCCTGCCGCCCTGACTTGCGCCGCCCCTGATGGCTGCGTTCGATCAGCCCCGCGATGATGGCGCTGGCACGGAAGGTGCGCTTCATCACCATGTTGCCGGCAAGCCAGCCCTCCAGACCGGCGCGCATGTTTTCGATGTCAAACAGCGGCAAAGGATTGGTTACTGCTTCAAGGCCCCAGATCAGCGTGGCGTAATCGGTGCAGACAAAGCCGAGGGGGGCAAGGCCGGTTTCTTCCATTTGTTTGGTCAGCAGAAGGCCAAGGGTTTGCTGCGCGTTCCGCCCTGCGAAACCGTAGACGCACAGGTGTTCGCGCCCTTCATGGGGAAAACTTTCCACCAGCAGCCGGTCGGGTTCCGGCAGGCGCGACACCTGCCGTTGCAGGGCCAGCCATTCGGCGGTGTGGGTGGGCAGGTCGGGCCATGAGGATTGCTGGAACATCTGCAAGATGCGGTGCGTCAACAGGGTGGAGGTCGCAAATTTCGTGCCGCTGAACACGGCGACTTTGGGATCGCGGCCGGGGGAGCGTGACACTTCGACCGTCATGTCGCGCAAAGATTCGTAGCGCACGACCTCGCCCCCGATCAGGAAGGTATCGCCGGGCGTGAGGGTGGCGGCAAAGGACTCCTCAACCTCGCCGAGCGGCAGGCCACCCATGCGCCCGCGCAGGCGGACCTTCAGGGTTTCGATGTCGATGATGGTGCCGAGGTTCTGGCGGATCACAGCGGCGGCGCGGGGGTCGCGGAGTGTCCATTTGCCATCCCGGATCATCAGCCGCTGCCAGCGGTCATAGGCGCGGAGCGCATAACCACCTGTGGCTGTGAAATCGAGGCAGGCGTCGAATTCGGCGCGTGTGATGCGGCAGTAGGGGCCTGCAGTGGTGATTTCGGCAAAAAGCGTATCTGCATCGAATGGCCCGGCGCAGGCGGTGGCGAGGATGTGCTGGCACAGCACATCGCGGGGGCCATTGCCGCGCGGCTCGCCATCAAGGGTGCGGTCACGGGCGGCTTGCAGCGCGGCCTGACATTCGACCACCTCGAACCGGTTAGCGGGGATCAGGATCGCCTTGGAGGGAGCGTTGTAGCGGTGGTTGGCGCGGCCGATGCGTTGCACCAGGCGTTTGACGTTCTTTGGCGCGCCGACCTGCACCACCAGATCGACATCGCCCCAGTCGATGCCAAGGTCGAGCGATCCTGTGCAGATAATGGCACGCAACGCACCTGCGACCATGGCGGCCTCCACCCGTTCGCGCTGTTCGCGCGACAATGATCCGTGGTGAATGCCGATGGGCAGGCTTTCGGTGTTCTGCAGCCAGAGGTCGTGAAAGAACAACTCTGCCTGTGCGCGTGTGTTGTGAAAGATGAGCGTGGTCATGTGGGCACGGACCAGTTCCAGCACGGCGGGGATGGCATATCTGCCGCCGCCGCCCGCCCAAGGGGGTGGGGCGTCGGTCAGCAGCATCCGGATGTCGGGGTCGGGACCGGGGTCGGCGATGAGGATGGCGCAATCGCGGGCGAGATAGCGGGCGAGGGTGGGCGGATGTTCGACGGTGGCCGACAGGCCGACCCGGCGCAGGCTGGGCGACATGGCTTGCAGCCGCGACAGGGCCAGCATCAGTTGGTCGCCACGCTTGGATTCGGCCAGCGCGTGAATTTCATCGACGATGACACGTTGCAGGCCCGCGAAAATGCGGGGGGCATCTTCGTAGGAGAGCAGCAGGGCGAGGGATTCGGGCGTGGTCAGCAGGATATGTGGCGGATCGGCGCGCTGTTTGCGGCGTTGGGTATGGGTGGTGTCGCCGGTGCGATCCTCTACCCGGATCGCAAGGCCTGTGCCTTCGATGGGGGTGCGCAGGTTGCGGCGGATGTCGGCCGCGAGCGCCTTGAGCGGCGAAATGTACAAAGTGTGCAAGCCAGGGGGCGGGTTGGGGCCAAGTTCGGCGAGCGTTGGCAGGAATCCTGCAAGTGTCTTGCCGCCGCCGGTGGGCGCGATCAGCAGCGTGGCGGGGTCTGCGGCGCGGGCCAGCATATCGGTCTGATGCGGATGGAGCGACCAGCCCTTTGCGGTGAACCAGTCAGTAAGGGCGGCGGGCAGGGTCATGATCAGAAGATAGGGCGGATGCGGCGCAGGGCCAAGGGATTGCGCTTGCGGATACGCCATTCGGATCGTATCGAAGCTGCATGAAACTGCTTTTCCTTGGCGATGTGATGGGCCGGACGGGCCGCGCGACAGTGGCTGAACGCTTGCCGAAGTTGCGGGCCGACTGGGGCCTCGATTTTGTCGTGGTCAATGGCGAGAACGCGAGCGCGGGTGCCGGGCTGACCGGCGATCATGCGAAGCTCTTGCTGGATGCAGGGGCCGATTGTGTGACGCTGGGCGATCATGCGTTCGATCAGAAGGACATGGGCAGTTTCATCGAGGGTGAACCGCGGATCTTGCGGCCGCTCAATTTCTCCAAGGTGGCACCGGGGCGGGGCGCGCGGGTATTTACGGCGACCCAAGGACGCAAGGTTCTGGTGGCGCAGGTGCTGGGGCAGGTGTTCATGAAAAGGCCCTTCGATGACCCGTTTTCGGCCATCGAGACTGTGTTGAAAACCAACCCGCTGGGCGGGGCGGTGCAGGCGGCGATTGTCGATGTGCATGCAGAGGCAACGAGCGAGAAAATGGCCATGGGCCATTGGTGCGACGGACAGGCGAGCCTTGTGGTCGGCACGCACACGCATGTGCCGACGGGCGACGCGCAGATACTTGACAAGGGCACAGCCTACTTGACGGATGCGGGGATGTGCGGCGATTACAATTCGGTCATCGGGATGGAGAAGATGGAGCCGCTGCGGCGGTTCATCACCGGGATGCCAAAGGCGCGGTTTGAGCCTGCAGAGGGCGATGCAACCTTGTCCGGCGTCTATGTGGAAACCGATGACAAGACGGGCAAGGCGCTGCGCGTGCGGATGATCCGGGTGGGCGGCCGGCTGCAAGAGGCGCTGCCGTGAACGACCGGGCTTTGTTTGCCGGCACGCTCGGCATCCTTGGCATTGGCTGGGGGGCAACGCAATCCTTGGGCAAGATCGCCACGGAAACCGGGCACCAGCCATTCGGGTTGATCTTCTGGCAACTGGTGGTGTGTTCGTTTGTTCTGGGGGCGCTGTCACTGCCGCGCGGCAAGGGGCTGGTGTTGCGGCGGGACGCGATGATGTTTTACGTGATCGTGGCATTGTTGGGCACGCTTGTCCCGAACTTTACCTTTTATCTGTCGGTGCAGCGTTTGCCTGCCGGGGTCATGTCGATCCTGATTTCGACGGTGCCGCTGATGGCGTTTGTGATTGCTCTGCTGCTGGGCATGGATCGCATTTCGGTGCCCCGCGTGGCAGGCTTGGGCTTGGGTCTGGTGGGGGTGGCGCTGATTGCCCTGCCGGGGGGCAGTTTGCCCGAGGCGGGGATGGTCGTGTTTTTGCCAGTCGCGCTGATCGGGCCGCTGTTCTATGCGCTTGAGGCGACCTATGTGGCGCAAAAGGGCACGGCGGGACTGGATGCGGTGCAGGCGATGTTTGGTGCGTCGGTCGTGGGCGCGCTGATCTGTCTGCCGCTGGCGCTGGCGTCGGGGCAGTGGCTGAATCCGCTGGCAGCACCGTGGACGCGGGCGGAATGGGCGCTGATCGCGTCGTCGACGGTGCATGCGCTGGTTTACGCAGCCTATGTCTGGCTCGCGGCGCGGGCTGGGTCGGTTTTTGCGGCACAGTGTTCCTATCTGGTGACAGCCACCGGTGTTTTCTGGGCCATGGGCCTGTTGGGCGAGCGGTTTTCACCTTGGGTCTGGCTGGCCCTTGTGGTCATGTTGTCGGGTGTGGCATTGGTGCAGCCGCGCAAGCGGGATGAGGCCCCCGCGAGCATCTGAGCCAAAAGCACGGGGATCTGCATATGTTCGGGATCGCGCTTTCTGCAGATATGCAGCCCTTTGTGGCGCTTGGCATTCTGGCAGTGATGCTGGTGCTGTTTGTCCGTGAAAGCTATCCGGTCGAAGTAACGGCGATTGGCGGGGCGGCCCTGATGCTGCTGCTGGGGATTTTGCCGCAGGATCAGGCCACGGATGTTCTGTCCAACAATGCGCCCTGGACGATTGCGTTGATGTTCGTGATCGTGGGTGCCCTGGTGCGCACCGGCGCGCTGGATTGGGTGACTCAGCTTGCGAGCCGTCATGCCGCAACGCGGCCTGCGATGACGCTGGCGGTGCTGGGGGTGGGCATCGTGACGCTATCGGCCTTTGTGAACAACACGCCGATTGTGGTGGTGTTCCTGCCGGTCTTCATGCGGCTGGCATCCGAGATGCGCCTTGCGCCATCGAAACTGCTGATCCCGCTAAGCTACATGTCGATCATGGGGGGCACGCTGACCTTGGTGGGGACATCGACCAACCTTGTGGTTGACGGAGTGGCCCGCCAACAGGGGCTGGAGCCGTTTTCGATTTTCGAGATGACGCCGGTCGGGCTGGCCTGTGCCGTGGTTGGGCTGGTGTATCTTGGGCTGCTGGGGCCGCGCCTGTTGCCGGACCGGGTGTCGCTGAGTGCGACGCTGACGGACCGGTCGAAGATGAAGTTTTTTACCGAAATGGCGGTGCCTGAAGGTTCGGCTCTGATCGGGCGGCAGTTGGATGGGATCGATCTGTTCCGCCGTGGCGGCGCGCGGGTGATTGATGTGTTGCGCGGGGACGCGTCCTTGCGACGCGATCTGGGTTCGGTTGCGTTGCAAGCGGGGGACCGCGTCGTGCTGCGCACACCGATGGCCGAGTTGCTGGGGTTGCAGGCGAACAAGAACGTCTCGTTGATCGAAGATACGGATGACCACGAGGTTGACAAACTCAGTTCGGTTTCGACGACCACGGTCGAGGTGCTGATTACCCCCGGCTGCCGGATGGTGGGGCGCAGCCTTGGCTCGCTGCGCTTGCGGCGGCGATACGGGGTGTATGCGCTGGCTGTGCATCGGCGCAACCAGAACATCGGGCGGCAGCTGGATGATCTGGTGGTCACGGTGGGTGATACGCTGCTGCTGGAAGGTGCGCCGGAGGATATTCAGCGGCTGGCCAGCGACATGGACATGGTCGATGTGGCACAGCCGACGGAACGGGCGTTTCGGCGCGCCAAGGCCCCGATTGTTGCCGCGGTGCTGATTGCGGTGATCGTGGGGTCCGCGCTTGACGTGGCCCCGATCGAGATCATGGCGTTCCTTGGTGTGGGGGTCGTGCTGCTGACCGGGTGCATTGATGCGGACGAGGCGTTCTCCACCATAGACGGGCGGCTGCTGGCGATGCTGTTTGGCATGATCGCGGTAGGCGAGGGGTTGCAGCATTCTGGCGCAGTCGAGGTGATGGTTGGGGCGGCGGCGCCCTACTTGCAGGGGATGGCACCCTGGGCGCTGGTGTTCGCGGTGTTCGCGCTGACGTCGATCCTGACGGAACTGCTGTCGAACAACGCGGTGGCGGTTGTGGTGACACCTGTCGTCATCAGTCTGGCGCAGACGCTGGGGATCGATCCGCGCCCGATGCTGATCGTGGTGATGCTGGGGGCGTCGTTCGGGTTTGCGACGCCCATCGGGTATCAGTGCAACCTGCTGGTCTACGGACCGGGGGGGTACACGTTCAGCGATTTTATGCGGATCGGTGTGCCGCTGAACATCGTGATGGGGATCGTGGCGGCGATCGTGATCCCGTTGGTTTACGGGCTGTAAGCGGCGGGGTTGCGGCCCCCCCGTGGCCCCGTGTATAGCCTGCCGATCGACAAACACGGGACCGGAGTTTTGGGTCATGGCAGGCCATTCAAAATGGGCGAACATCCAGCACCGCAAGGGCAAGCAGGATAAGTTGCGTTCAAAAATGTTCTCGAAGCTGGCGAAGGAAATCACCGTCGCAGCCAAGATGGGGATGCCCGACCCGGACATGAATCCGCGCCTGCGTCTGGCGGTGAAGGCCGCCAAGGCGGTGTCGATGCCCAAGGACGTGATCGACCGGGCGATCAAGAAAAGCCAGATGGGCGATGGGGCGGATTACACCGAAATCCGGTATGAAGGCTATGGCGCGGGCGGGATCGCGATCATCGTCGAGGCGCTGACCGACAACCTGAACCGCACGGCAAGCAACGTGCGCAGCTATTTCAGCAAGGCAGGCGGCAACATGGGGCAGACCGGATCGGTCAGTCACAGCTTTGACCGGGTGGGCGAGATTTCGTATCCGGTGTCGGCGGGATCTACCGATGATGTCATGATGGCGGCGCTGGATGCGGGCGCGGATGATGTGGAGTCTGACGAGGACGGGCACTGGATTTACTGCGCGGTCGAGGCCCTGTCGGATGTATCGGACGCATTGGAAAAATCGCTGGGGGAATCGACGGAATCCAAGCTGATCTGGAAGCCGCAGGCATTGACCGAGGTTGATCTGGATACGGCACAAAAGCTGTTGCGGTTGATTGATCTGCTGGACGAGGACGATGACGTACAGCAAGTGACGCATAACTTCGACATCCCCGAGGATGTGGCCGCGTTGCTGGAGTGACGGCCGGAGCGGAGGGGCAGGATTGCCCATCCCGGGCGACGGGGGGGATGCGGTAAGGATTGGAATGGCCCGGCTATTGCTTTCATTTAAGAAACAATCCAGCTCCATCCGCAGAATCAATCACGCTCCCGGTAAAAGCCAATTGACCGACTCAACCGGAACGCGCTCGAAATGCGGCAAGGTTGTTGCTATTCGGGTAAGGGGTAATGGCGTCAGGACAGCGGCAATGCAGGCGTCTGTGACTTCGGCTGGAACGCAGAAGCGCCCTCTTCGGTCGATTTTAGCGAGCGGACAACAGCCCGGCCCTGCGGCCAAACTTCTTTCGTTTCGCCTCGTCAAGCCTGACGACAATCACGAAGCCCTGCTGGACCTTGCCGCAATTGGGCATGGGGAGAGCAGGGTCGCCTAAATTCCGTTCCGTCGCGACAAGGAACGGAGGCATCTGGAACAGGCGCTGACGGAGCGAAAGCGGCATCTGACTGCTGTGGCCGAAGTTCATGGGCGGCCCGAGAGATTTGTTTTCGCCTC
>JAYSSN010000343.1:0-8297 GCA_043720555.1 Rhodobacterales bacterium
GTGGTGCCGTTCCTGCCGCTGAATGAACTGAACCGGATGCCCGCCGCTGGCGCTGCCGCCGTAACCGGAGGAAACAACTGATGCGCACCGCATATATTCTGCCGATTCTGGCGTTGATCGTGTTTGCCGTGCTGTCTTCGCTGTTCATCGTCGATGAACGTGAAAAGGTGCTGGTCCTGCAGTTTGGTCAGGTAAAGCAAGTGAAGGAAGAGCCGGGCCTGGGCTTCAAAATTCCGCTGTTGCAAGAAGTTGTCCGCTATGATGGCCGCATTCTGGGCCTGCCAACGCCGCCGTTGGAAGTGACCATGGAAGACGACCGCCGGTTGGTGGTGGATGCGTTTGCGCGCTGGCAAATCGTCGATCTGGTCAAATTCCGCGAATCCGTGGGGGCTGGCGACATTGAAAAGGCGCAGGCCTTGCTGGCGGGTATCATGAACAATGCCATCCCAGAGGTGTTGGGCAAGGTGGAATCGAGCCGCGTTCTGTCGGAAGACCGGACCGGGTTGATGAACCAGATCCGCGACATCGCCAAACGCGAAGCGCAGTCTTTGGGCGTTGATGTGATCGACGTGCGCCTGACTCGCACCGATTTGCCGGAGCAGAACCTTGAAGCGACGTTTGCCCGGATGCGGGCCGAACGCGAACGTGAAGCGGCCGATGAAATCGCCCGCGGGAACGAGGCCGCACAGCGTGTGCGCGCCACGGCCGACCGCACGGTGGTGGAACTGACGTCGGATGCGCGGCGCCAGTCGAACGTGATCCGGGGCGAGGCTGACGCCGAACGCAACGCGATCTATGCCGATGCGTTCGGTCAGGACCCAGAGTTCTTTGCCTTCACCCGCTCGCTCACCTCTTACGAACGCGCGCTGCAGGGCAGCAATTCATCCATCGTGATGCAGCCTGACTCTGCGTTCTTTGAATATCTGCGCAGCTACGATGTGCCGGTTGATGCCGCACCCGCGCAGGAATGACGCTGATTGCACTGGCCATCGGGCTGGTGCTGGTGGTCGAGGGGCTGGCCTTTGCGCTGGCCCCATCCCGCGTGGAAGAGGCACTGCGCTATCTCGCCGGCCTCACGGTCGCGGTGCGGCGGATGCTGGGTCTGGGCATGGTCGCCGCGGGGGTGGCCATTCTGTGGCTGGTCCGCAGTGCGGGCGGGGTCTGACACGGCAGCCGGGCAGCAAGGCGCACGCCTTTTTGACGACGGGGCCACACAAACACCGGCGGCGGATGGCTCACGCCTCGCACGCGGTGCATCACAAGCGCATGAATGTGTGTAACGCCATTTGCAAATGCCTGCGGCATCCCTAATTCTGTACAAAGTTCCCCGTGCTGCGGCACGGGGCATATCAGACCCGCAAGGGCCACGACCGACATAGGAGTTCGCCCCGTGACGAAAATGCTTCCTTCCCGCGCCATGGTCGGGTTTCCGGCGACCCGCCGGGTGCCGCGGGTGTTTCTGGCGCTTGCGCTGGGCATGTCGCTGGTGCTGACCCAGGCGATCGAGGCCCGCGCCTTCGGAGCGCCCGAAAGTTTTGCCGAACTCGCCGATCAGATCAGCCCGGCCGTGGTGAACATCACGACATCCGCCGTCGTGGCCGGTGCGTTGGAAGGCGGACCGCAAGTCCCCGAAGGATCACCGTTTGAAGATTTCTTTGACGAGTTCATGCCACCCGAAGGCGACGGCGCGCCGCGCCGGTCCGAAGCGCTCGGATCCGGGTTCGTGATCTCGGAAGACGGCTATATCGTGACCAACAACCACGTCATCGAAGGCGCCGATGAGATCGAGATCGAATTCTTTTCGGGTGAACGTCTGGAAGCCAAGATCGTCGGCACCGACACCAATACCGATATCGCCTTGCTGAAGGTGGAAAGTGACACGCCGCTGCCGTTCGTCAGCTTTGGCAACAGTGACCTGATGCGCGTCGGCGATTGGGTCGTGGCCATGGGCAACCCGCTGGGTCAGGGTTTTTCGGTCAGCGCGGGCATTGTATCGGCGCGCAACCGCGCGCTTTCGGGCACCTACGACGACTATCTGCAAACCGACGCCGCGATCAACCGGGGCAACTCGGGCGGGCCGCTGTTCAACATGGACGGGCAGGTGGTGGGCGTGAACACCGCGATCCTGTCGCCCAATGGCGGCTCCATCGGGATCGGGTTTTCCATGGCGTCGAATGTGGTCAGCAAGGTCACCGATCAGCTGCGCGAATTTGGCGAAACACGGCGCGGCTGGCTGGGTGTGCGCATCCAGGACGTCTCACCCGATGTGGCCGAAGCGATGGGTCTGCCCGAAGCGTCAGGCGCGTTGATCACCGACGTGCCCGATGGCCCGGCCAAGGACGCAGGCTTGCTCGCGGGGGATGTCATCACGCAGTTTGATGGCAAACCCGTCACCGACACGCGTGACCTCACACGCCGCGTTGCGGATGCGCCCGTGGGTGCGGCTGTTCCGGTCATCATCCTGCGCGAAGGCGAGACCGAGACATTGCAGGTCACGCTGGGCCGCCGCGAAGAGGCAGAGTCCGAACCCGTCCCCGCAGCAGCCGAACCGCAAACTCCTGCCGAAGCACAGTTGCTGGGCCTGACGCTGGTGCCGCTGACCGATGAGATGGCGACCAAACTGGGCCTTGATGCCGGCACCGACGGGCTGGCCGTCACAGCGGTTGACGTAACCTCCGAGGCCTATACCAAGGGCCTGCGCGAAGGCGATGTCATCACCGAGGCTGGTCAGCAAAAGGTGACACGTCTGCAAGACCTGCAAGACCGCGTGACCGAAGCGCAGGATGCCGGGCGCAAATCGCTGCTGCTGCTGGTGCGTCGCGAAGGTGATCCGCGCTTTGTGGCGCTGTCGGTCGCGCAGGACGAGTAAGATCGACGCCTGACACGAAAAACAGGCGCGGCGGATCATCCTGCCGCGCCTTTTGCTATTCTGCGGTCGCAAGCCCCAGATCGGCGGCGACAATGCCCAGTTGGCGCGCGGCGGCCAGGGTCAGGCGCGGGCTGTCAAACCCGCGCGGTGCCTGATAGCGGCGCACAGCCTCGGCCGTCGCTGCGTCATAGACCCCGGTCACCGGTAACAGATAGACGCCCCGTGCCTTCAGCGCGCGTTGCAGTGTCGCCACGAAATCGAGGTTCAGTGCCGCCATGCAGGGCGCACGAAACCACACCTGCGCCCGGTCCTGCACGATCTGTTGGCGGGTCTCGGTGCGAAACACCGCCGGCGACAGGACCGACCCATCCGCCGCGCGCCGCTCGGGCTGCACCAGCACTTGTTCGGTCACGGTCTCGATCACGGTGGGCAGCGTGTCGCGGTCCCAGCAGGCACCGGGGGGCCCGGCGGGCGGACGGGTGCCGTCCCGCGGGATCAGTTCAGCCGACAGGTCCGCAGGGGTGGGCGCGCCCACAGCACCTGGCTGGCAGGCACCAAGCGCCAAACTCGCCGTCAGGATTACCCATTGCCGCATCGGCCTGCCTTGTGTGTGTTCCGGGCTCGCCCCCGGTTTTGCCGCACCATAGCGGCAAGCGGGGTGCCGGGAAAGGGCGCGTGCGGCCTCTGGCAAATGCCATGGCTTTGACCTATGTCCTTGGCCAAAGGGCTGATGAGGACGGACCATGGCGAAGATCACTTACGTGGAATTTGGCGGCAAGGAACATGTGGTCGATGTGGCCAATGGCCTGACCGTCATGGAAGGCGCGCGCGACAACGGTATTCCGGGGATTGAGGCCGATTGCGGTGGGGCCTGCGCCTGTTCCACCTGCCATGTCTATGTCGATGCCGACTGGATCGGCAAACTGCCCAAGAAGGACAGCATGGAAGAAGACATGCTCGATTTCGCATGGAAGCCCGACCCGGCGCGGTCGCGCCTGACCTGCCAGTTGAAAGTGTCCGATGCACTGGACGGCCTGCGTGTGCAGATGCCTGAAAAGCAGATATGATGCGCGTCTTGCCTGCGCTGGTTCTGGGTCTTTGGGCCGGGTCCGCGCTGGCCGAGGTGTCGCCGACGCCGCGCGTTTCGTCGGCAGAACTGACCCAGCCCACCAACCGCTATGACCACGCCATTCTGGGCGATGCCGTCGAGTGGGGCGGACTGCGCCTGCGGATCGACGGCACCAGTGCGCCATTCGTCGACATCACGCTGCCCGACACCATGGTGTTCGAGGATGTCACCGCGCGGGTCGTCGATCTGGACGGCGATGGCGCGCCCGAAGTGCTGGTGGTGCAGACCGACATTGCCCGCGGTGCCGCACTCGCCGTTTACGACGCCCACGGCAAACGCGCGGCAACCCCCTTTATCGGCCAGACCCACCGCTGGCTGGCGCCAGCCGGGGTGGGCGATTTCGACGGCGATGGCAGAGCCGAGATCGCCTATGTCGACCGCCCCCATCTGGTGCGCGACCTGGTGTTCGTGCGGCTGGAGGGCGACCGGCTCATTGAAATCGCCCGTGCGCCGGGTTTGACCAATCACCGGATCGGCGATGCCGCCATCGCGGGCGGGGCGCGGCAGTGCCCCGGTGGTGATCAGGTCATTGTGGCGTCAGCCGACTGGACCCGCGCTCTGGCAGTCCATCTGCGGGGCGGCACGGTGCAGGTGACTGACCTCGGCCCCATTGCCGGACCCGCAGACCTGCGGCCTTACCTGGAATGCCCCCGCTAGACCCGTCCGGGCAGGATCAATGCGCCTTGCGCGTCGGGATGAAGGGCAACGGTGCCACCGGCACCCCGTCTTCGATCAGCGCGCGGGCCTCGGCGGGCTTGGCCTCGCCATAGATCGACCGTTCCGGCGCCTCGCCTGCGTGAATTGCCCGCGCCTCGGTGACAAAGTTCATGCCGACGTATTCCGACCCCTGCTCCACCTTGGTCCGCAGCGCGGCCAGCGCGCGCTCGGCGTCATTGCGCGGCGTGGTAATGGTGATGGGTGCTGCGGCCTCCGTGATGCCAACCGACGGGGCCATCAGCGCCTTGTTCACCGCAGCACTGCCGCAGACCGCGCAGGCCAGATGGCCCGTCGCCTTCAGGCTGTCAAACCCCGCGTTCGACTGGAACCAGCCGTCAAAACGGTGCCCTTCGGCGCAAGTCAGATCGAAGCGTATCATCGATAGTCCTTTGTTGCGCTTAACCTATGCACGCTTGCGCAAAGGTCAATCCGCAGTCTTGGGCGCCAGTGTCACATTCCCCGCCGCGAGTGCCGTCAGCAGCGCCCGCAATTCGGGTTCGGCCACCTTGCGCGCAGCCTTGTCCGCCGCGAACCATTTGCGCCGCCGCTCGCTGCGTTCGGGGAACCGCCGGGCGAGTGTGGCCACCCGCAGACCATAGACCGACACCATGCAGGGGCGGGCCGTCTCGGGCGTCAGCACCTTGTCGTAGCCAAACAGCCCAATGATATCGGGGCTGACCTTGCCCTCTACCCCGGCCTCTTCCCAGGCCTCCTGCGCGGCCGATCCGGGGCCATCGCGCCCGTCCACCGGCCAGCCTTTGGGCAGCACCCAGCGCCCGGTATCACGGCTGGTGATCAACAACACTTCCACCCTGTCGCGGTGCTTGCGCCAGCAAAGGGCAGCAACCTGACTGCCCGGATCGCCTGTCTCGTGCACGAATTGGCTGCGCTTCATCACGTACTGCTTCCCTTGTGTCGTCCGGCTTATGCGTCGGATCGACCTCTTGCCTTTCCACAGTGTGCCACGAAATCGCCTGTTTCAACAGGGTTTTTCAGATGTTATCACGCCCCTGTGCGGGGAATTTGACCTGATCCGCATCAGGATTATCTGTATAACCGAATAATGGAGGCTGTCAGATGACACGCAACGACACTCAGGCGGCCATCCCAATGGCCCCGAAGCTGGCTGCCGCGGCGTTCTGGCTGGTCCTTGCCCTCGCCGCCCTGTTACCATTGCGCGCCTCTGCGGGCTTCACCTTCCCCTCGATCGACGGCGGCATGATCGATCTGGATGACCATCGCGGCAAACCCGTGCTGGTGGTAAACACCGCCTCGCTGTGCGGATTCGCCGGACAGTTCGCCGACCTGCAAGCCTTGCATGAAACCTATGGCGCGCGCGGGCTGCTGGTGCTTGCGGTGCCCTCTGATGATTTTGCACAGGAACTGGCGGATGAAGCCGCGGTCAAGCAATACTGCACTGCCAACTTTGGCCTCACCATTCCGATGACGACGATCACGCCCGTGACCGGCGGCACCGCGCACCCGTTCTATGCCATGCTGCGCGAAACCTATGGCTTTGAACCCGGCTGGAATTTCAACAAGGTGCTGCTGGCGCCGGACGGCACTGTGGTCGACACGTGGGGCGCGAACACCAATCCGCTGGCACCGGTCATCACTGATCCGATCGAGGCGATGCTGAACTGACCGCAGCCCCGCTTTTCATCGGATCGGACATCTACCGCGGGTCGACCTACGGGCAGGCGCATCCGTTGCGCGTGCCGCGCGTGTCCACCGTCATGGACCTCGCCCGGGCGCTGGACTGGTTGCCCGCAGCGCAATTCCGCACCAGCCCGCGCGCCCGGCCCGCCGCCCTGACACTGTGGCACACGCCGGACTATATCGCCGCCCTGCAGCGGGCCGAGGCGACGCAGCAGGTGACAGGCATCGACCAGCAGCGCCACGGCCTTGGTTCCCTGTCCAACCCGGTGTTCCCCGAAATGTTCCGCCGCCCGGCAACGGGGGCGGGGGGCGTGATGCTGGCCGCCGAACTGCTGGCGGTCAGCCCCGGTGCGATCCATGTGCCGGGTGGTGGCACGCATCACGGCATGCCTGACCGCGCCAACGGCTTTTGCTATCTGAACGACCCCGTCCTCGCATTGCTGTCTTTGCGCCGCGCGGGCCTGCATCGGCTGGCCTATATCGACATCGACGCCCATCACCCTGACGGGGTGGAGCATGCCTTTGCCCAGGATCCCGACACCCTGATGATTTCCGTGCACGAGCAATCGCGCTGGCCCTTTACCGGGATGCTGACCGATGCAGGCGGAGGACAGCTCTATAACCTGCCGGTGCCGCGCGGCTTTAACGATACCGAAATGCAGACGGTGCTCGACCGGCTGATTTTGCCGCGTGTCGCGGCGTTCGCCCCGGATGCCATCGTGCTGCAATGCGGGGCGGACGCATTGGAGGAAGACCCGCTTGCCCGCCTGTCATTGTCCAACAATGCCCATTGGGCCGTGGTGGCCAGCCTTCATGCGATGACCGGCCGGTTTCTGGTGCTGGGCGGCGGGGGGTATAACCCATGGTCCGTGGGCCGCTGCTGGACAGGCGTTTGGGCGACACTGAACGGGCACGCCATCCCCGACCACCTGCCGCCCGCGGCAACGGCGGTTTTGCGCGGACTGTCGTGGAATGGCGGCCACCGTCCCTTGCCAGCGGAGCACATGTTCACCACTCTGCGCGATGTACCCCGCCCCGGCCCGATCAGGCCGGAAATTACCGACCGATTGACGCATCTCACCCGCCGATGATCCGCGCCTTCCTCGCCCTTGATCTGCCCGGTCACATCCGCAGCGCGCTCGCCGTGCAGCAATTTCTGTTGCCCCTTCCGCGCAAGGTGGACCCGGCGCAACTCCACCTGACACTGACGTTTCTGGGCGAAGTGCCCGATGCCACGCTCGAGGCGGTGCATGATGCCATGTCCAACCTGCACATGCCGGGCCTTGATCTGACGCTCAGTGGCATCGCGCACTTCGGCCATGGCAAACCGCGTGCGGTCTATGCCGGGGTCGCCCCGAACGCAGAGCTGCTTCATCTGCAAGCCAAGGTCGAAACGCTGGCCCGCCGCGCGGGGTGCGACATCGCGCGTACCCGCTTTGTGCCGCATGTCACCCTGGGCCGCTTTCCCGTCCCCGCCGCGGCCGATCTGCCCACACTGGAGCGCGCAATCGTAAGCGGCGCGGGCTTTCGCCTCGATCCGTTCCCGGTGCACGAGGTCGTGCTCTACCGCGCGATCCAGGGGGGAAGCCCCCGCTATGAAGCCCTCGCGCGCTATGCGCTGAAATGATCTATCGGCTCGTTACAAGACGGTGGGACGGCCAAGGCGATGACTTCATAGTTGGTTGATTATAAATGATACAAATTTCAATCTTCAACCGAAAGTTTCCGCAGAACCGCGCCTGAATGCAGCCTGCCACGGCTTTCTCTTTGCCATGGATACTTATTCCCGGCGCGCGACGCGATGCTTGCGGATCGCCTCCAGCAACCCCGCCACATCCACCTCATCGCTCAACTCACCCGTCGCCGCAGCCGCCAGAACGTCCTGCTGCGCAGGTGTCATCGCGCACAGCGCCGCCGCCAGCG